>CAMJVA010000153.1 GCA_946409145.1 uncultured Enterococcus sp.
AAGAGATCCGCTGACTGATTAAAAGAATTCCTGTATCAGGAAGATTTTTTTGTAAACTTTGGCGTAATTTTAAATCAGTTTCATAATCAAGAGCCGAAAGACTATCATCTAAAATCAGTAAACTTGGCTCTTTCATTAAGGCTCTAGCAATGGTCAGACGCTGTTTTTGTCCACCAGATAAATTTTGCCCTCCTTCAAAAAGAACTGTGTCCAATTGTTCTGGTAATTCTAAAACAAAATCTTTTAATTGGGCAATTTCTAAAGCTTTAAAACATTCTTCATTAGTAGGATTATATTTGCCAAAGCTTAAATTATCACGAATACTTCCAGAAAATAATTGAGCTTTTTGAGGAACCCAAGCAATTTTTTCTAAAAGCCCCTGATGGTTTAAAGTGACAACATCTTCTTTAAAAAAGGACACGGTGCCTTTAGTTGCTTCATATTCATGCATGATTAAAGGAATTAAAGAACTTTTTCCACTCCCAGTAGCCCCAATGACTCCAAGAGTTTCTCCTTTTTTTAAAGAGAAGTGAATATTTTTTAAGACGAAACCACTTTTTGGCGTGTAGCGAAAAGAAACATCTTGAAAACTTAAAAGTTCTTTATTTTCTATGACGTCTTTTTTACCTTTTACTAAAGGATTCTTGCTTTTTAAGACTTCATTAACACGAACAGCAGAAGCTTGTGCCCGAGTAAATAATACGACTAAATTAGAGACTACAATTAAAGCTAAAAGCATTTGTGACATATAATTAATCAACGCTAAGACTTCTCCTTGGGGTAAAGTGCCTTTATTTACAAATTGCCCACTAATTTTTAAAATCACTAAAATACCAATATTTAAAATAAAAGAGGTTAAAGGAGATAAAAGCGCTGATAAATTAGCTACTTTTTCATAAGCTTTCTCTAAACTATCCGAGGTGTCTTTTGTTCTTTCAGTCATTTTTTTGCTTTTTCCAAAAGCGCGAATCACTTGAATCCCTGTAAGATTCTCACTTAGTTGACTGTTAAATTGATCTAATTTTTTTTGAACATTTCCGTATAAAGGAACAGAAAATTTCGTAATTAAATACAAAAATACCGTAAAAATAGGGAGAACAATTAAAAAAATGAGTCCCATACGCCAGTTTAAATAAAAAGCCATGAAAACAGAGCCAATACTTAAAAAAGGGGCGCGAACAAATAGCCGAATGAACATGGCTAAAGCTGTTTGAACTTGAGTAATATCATTAGTTAAACGAGTAGTTAAGGTTTCTGGGCCGAAAAAATCTAGCTGTCCATAAGAAAAATGGTGAATTTTTTTCATTAAAGCATTTCTTAATTCTGTACCAAATCCTTGAGATGAAATAGAAGCAAAGTACTGACAAATAATAGCCGAAAGCATTCCAGCAATGGATAGAAGAAGCATTAAAATGACTTGTTTAAAAACCACTTGAGGATTATTTTTATTTAATCCTTGGTCAATGAGTCGCGCCATTAGTAAGGGAAGAAGTAATTCAAAAACCGCTTCTAAAAATTTAAAAAAAGGTCCAAGAATAATTTCTTTGCGATATTTTTTTGCATAAGGTAATAAAGAAAACACACCATCAACTCCTTTGTTATTCTCTTTATTTTTACATAATTCATCTAAATTGCAAGGGACAGAGGAGAAATTTTTTGCTACAATAAAGGAAAGTTAAAGAAACGAGGGCTCAACAATAAAAAAAGAAAGAGGAGATGTCTTTGGAAGAAGTAATGAGAAGTATTCTTTTGTTTTTCGCTTATTCTTTTATAGGATGGGCTTGGGAAACAGTGTATGTTTCTTTAAAACAAAAGCATTTCGCTTACAGAGGTTTTTTAATGGGACCCATTACTCCCATTTATGGTTTTGCCATTTTAGGAGTGTTGTATCTATTAGAACCTTTTCATAAAAATGTTTTATTACTATTTGTTGGGGCAGTGGTAGTGTGTACAGTTTTAGAGTATCTTACAAGCTTTGCCCTAGAAAAATTATTTCATGCGTCATGGTGGGATTATCACAATGTTCCTTTAAATATTAATGGGCGAGTGGCTTTACCTATTTCCTTATTTTGGGGAATTTGTTGTGTAGGAATTGTGAATTTTGTCCAACCCGTTTTAAACAAGCTAGTTCAAGAAGTAATTGAAAAATTCGGTTATGTTTTACCTATTTTATTCACTTCGATTATGCTGATTGATTTAGTTTACACGGTGTATAACATGGTTGGCTTTAGAAAAGCTGTGGATGAGTTAACCGCTTCTATTGGAGAAAAACGTCAAGAAGTAGAAACCGACTTGAAAGAACTAAAAGAAGATATTGCAAAACAACGGAAGAACTTGGAAGAAGAAGTGGCTAAACGAAAAATTTGGCTTAATGATTTGAAAAAACATCCAGAAATTTTAGCCAAAATTCCTCGTTTAAATTTCCACCAAAAACGTTGGATTCGTAATTTCCAAAGCTTAGATATTAAAAATTCTTCTTTAACCCGGGAAGATATTCGTTCATTTATTAAAGAATTGCAAAATAAAACACGACGTTAAGAAGTTTCGAGATAAAAGGAAATCCTTTTATCTCGGGCTTTTTTTCTGTTTAAATTTCAATTGTGTTACAAAAATAGGGAAAAACAGTCCTCTTGTAACAAAAAGTAAATGGAATGAAAAATTAGACGAGGGTTTTATTAGTATAATAGAAAAAGTTAAGATTCCTTTAAGAAAGGTGTTGTCCCTCTACATGCAAGGAAAAAAACTAGTGTCTTCATTCCTAGTGAGTCTCTTGTTGTTAAGTAGTTCCCCAGTTACTTTATTCGCTGATGATTTGGCTAATGATTTAAATAAAGTAAAAGAAGAACAAACCCAAGTTCAAGAAACTGGCGCAGCCTTAAGTCAAGAAATCCAAAAAGCCTTACAGGCAGTGGATGAAAAAACGCAAGAAATCAATGATTTAAATGAGGAAATTTCCACAACTCAAGATAAAATCTCTACAATGGAAGATGACATTCAAACTTCCAAAGTTACCATTGAAAAAAGAAGAGAAGTTGCAGCAAAACGTCTGCAGTCCATGCAAATGGATTCCAATTCAGATGGCATTGAAATGCTTTTTGAAGCCACAAGTTTCTCTGATTTTATTTCTCGGGCAATGGTTTTAAGTCAACTTCAAGAAGCAGAAAATGCTAAATTAGATAGTTTGACGAAAGAACAAGAAAATTTACAAACTCTAATGAGCGATTTAAAAGTAGCTCAAGATACATTAGAAGAAAAAATGAGCGCTTTAACAAGTGCCAAAGAAGATTTAAATCAGCAAGTAGCTACTTTAAATGAACAATATGCCTCAAATGCTGCTGTTTTAAGTCAATTAAAAGAAAAACAAGCCGCTATTGAACAAGCTCAAGCTGAAGAAAAAGCTAAAGCTGAGGCTGCTGCTAAAGCCCAAGCAGAAAAAGAAGCAGCAGAAAAACAAGCTGCGGAAGAAGCCGCTAAAAAAGCTCAAGAAGAAGCAGAAAAAGAGGCTGAAGCTGAGGCAGAAAAAGAAGCAGAAAATGAAACACCTCAAGCCCCAAGTGTACCAAGTCCTTCAGAACCAAGCACCCCTGAAGTAAGTACTCCAGATCCTGGTGAAGATGAAACAAATACTGGTAATTCTGGTGGCAATAGTGAGTCTGGTTCCGGTGCGACTATTTCACTAGATCAATTTTTATCTCAAGGTGTCGTTTATTCTGGAGGTTATAAATTCACTTATTATTCACAATCCGTTTTACCTGGAGGAGGACTTTCTATTCCAGGACGTCACGTGAATAGTGATGGCTATGTGAGTGATGGAGATGGCTACATTGTTTGTGCTAGCTCCTTACCAAAAGGAACCGTTATTCCAACACCATTTGGTTATTCCGCTAA
>CAMJVA010000154.1 GCA_946409145.1 uncultured Enterococcus sp.
TTAAATTCCCCCGTCACACTCACTTACTAAAACTTTTGAGTGACACCGCTACTTTTTATTCTGAAATTTTAAAGAAGCGCTTTATTTCAAAAAAATTTTTCTTCATGTTATACTTTACTTGTGAAATAATCTTTAAGGAGTGAGAAAATATGCCAGATAAAACAAAAGAAGAAGTTTTTTCAAAACGTCAAGCAGACTACAAAGAAGAAAAGACCGAAGTTTTCGCTGAAGCACAAAAGGAACATCAAGAAAAACTCACTAAAAAAGAACAAAAAGAAAAAGAAGAAAATCCAGATTACATTATTTAATTTTAAAAAAGCCAAAAGGGAGAATGTGAATTTCTCCCTTTTGGCTTTTTTGGTTAATGTTATTAATTGGTTGACTAGATTAATAAGATGCTTCAATTTGTTTTAACATGGATTTAAAGCGGCGTTTTCTTAAAAAGCCCCAAATTAAACCCACTGTGCGATCATTAATTTTTTGTAAAAGACCATAGCTTTCCATGGTTTCTTCATAACGCACTTTACAACTTTTTTCATTAACAGGCTCCACTACATAAGACACCGCGAAACGATTTTTCGTTGTAGAAGTAGTAAAAGCATACATGGCATTATCAATAAAATTATCAATTTTAATTTTAGCCCGTGAGTTTTTATTAAATTGTTTAATATACTCAAAATTTTTCAATTGTTTTCGGGTGATTCTTTTTCCAGTATGTTTTTGAATATCATACAAAGCAGAATCGGCAATTTTATCAAAGAAAAAAGGTGCAGGAACATTTAATTCTTCTATAATTTCCATTAGCTCTCCCCTTTTCTTAATTTTTCTTTTTTGTGAGCTTTAAAGGCTAGCACTCCTCCAGTAATTAATAAAAAGAAGGCAGTGACTAGGCTTAAATAATCATAAGATAAGGTATTTTGATTCAAGGAATACATTAATACCAATAAACCAATACTTATTAAAAATAAGCCATTACGCATTACTTTTCCTCCTTATTTAGCAGGAACCACATTAAAGTATAAAACACTTCCCCAAGGTTGGGCTTTAATTGTTGATTTCACTAGTTTGCAAGCAGCTTCTAAATCCTCAGCATTGGTTTCAAAAATTAATTTGATTCCTTTTTTTTCTTTAAATGAAAAGGTTAAGCCCTCCTCGTTAAAATTATTTAAAAGTTCAATAATATTGTCTTGTGATAATGCTGAATTAATTTCGATCATGAAAATTTCCTCCTAAATTTCTTAAATATGTATGAGTGAGGGGATAATTCATCCCCTCACCTTTTTTAAATCAATTGTGAGCCAAACGTAACTTTTTTAAAAGCTAATTTTGTTCCTGTATTTTTTAGTCTTCTACTTCCATTTTGTTAGCCGCAATAACAAACGGTGCCCAAATGAAGAAAGTGATAACCATGTTCAACAAGGTCCAAAGTGGTGCTCTCCAGTCAGCTCCTGTTGCCATAAATGACATTAACATTGGAGGTACAACCCAAGGCACAGCTTGTGATACTGGATTTACTAATCCAGCATAAGTAGCTACCCAACCAATAGTTGTTGCTACAAGTGGAGCAAGTAAGAATGGAATGAACATCATCGCATTCAATACAATTGGTAAACCAAACATTAATGGTTCATTAATGTTGAAGATACCAGGTCCTAAGGCTAATTTACCAACAGTTTTGTAATCAGCACGTTTACTAAATAGTAAAATAGCGATAACTAAAGTAATGGTACCACCGGAACCACCAAACCAAGCAAAGGCATCAAAAGATCCACGAACCCACATGTAAGCATCGCCATTTTCAATAGCGGCTTTAACAGCGGAAGCCCCTTTAAGGCCATCGTATCCTTCTTGGAAGACGTTGATATTTTTAATTTGGGCAACACCCCAAACACCTTCTAAAACTGGAGCCAATACGTTTGGTCCATGAATACCAAAGAACCAGAAAATTTGTACAAATAGCGTTACAAGTAATACCCAACCGATACCTTGGGAAGCGCCCAAGAATGGTTCTGCAATGTATTTTTGTACTAAGTCGATGAAAAGTTGTCCATTGGCAACTTTTGAAATAATAAAGTTGAAAATAGCAATAACGTATAAAGCAACTGTTGCTGGAACAATGGCAGCAAAGGCTTTAGATACTGCAGGTGGTACGGAATCAGGTAATTTAATAATAACATTGTGTTGCATTAATTTAGCATAAATAATAGTTGCCACAGCACCAATAATCATAATGGTGAAGTAAGCATTAGCATCTAAGTGGCCTAATTTTAACCAGCCCCAACCTCCAACAGTTAAGGCATCAGCAGTTGCTGAAATACCAGAGTCAGCAGATGTAGCGTTAATAGCTTCCATAGTAGTATTATCAATTGCTACATTTAAAGTAGTGCCAAAAGAAAAGGCAATCCCTTGAATGAAAGCAGCTAGAGAAACAATACCACCAGCTAGGTCATTAACGTTATAAGCTCTAGCTAAATTATAACCCCAAGAAAATGCGAAAATTAATCCGGCAATAGCTAATGTTCCGTTCCAAACATAACCATTGATAGTAATAATTTCTCTGATGACAGGAATTGTATTTCCGTCATAGCTTGGCCAAAAGGCTGGGGGTAAATCACGAATAATGGCGTTGATCATTACGGCGATCGCACCGGCCATGGTCGCAGGCATGGTTCCAATGAAGGCGTCACGCAAAGCAACTAAGTGTTTTTGCGCACCAATTTTAGCGGCCACAGGTAGGATGTGTTTTTCCATCCAAGCTGTTAATCCGTTCATTTTTAAATCCTCCTATAAAAAAATTTTTTATATAAAGTTTCCTTTATATCACATTTACTAACAGTAAAGGCCGTTCATCCTTTATTTTTCTGCTAGACGACGATGAAGCTCGATGATTTCTTTGGCTAAATCACAAAAAGCAATGGCGGTCATTAAATGATCTTGACTGTGTACTGTAAGTAAGGTTACAGGTACATGGTTCCCTTGTGCTTCTTGGGTTAGCATTCCTGTTTGTGAATGATGGGCTTTCACTAAAGATTTTTCTGCATCGGCCATTTTTTCTTCAGCTAAATCGAAGTTGCCTTCTTTTGCTGCTTGAATTGCTTCCATGGCATCGCTTTTAGCATTTCCCGCATTCATGATCAAGCCCATGATGGCTTCTAAATTTTGTTGATCTTCCATCATATCCTCCTTTACTAAAAAAGAATTTCTCTTTTTTACTTTAATCTTTCATTAAAGAAAGTGCTTGATCTAAAACTTTCTCTCCGTTCATTAAGCCATAATCAGCCATGTTGATGACATCTAGAGGAATTCCTAGAGGGGCTAATTTTTGTTCAAATTGCGCTTTCATGAAACGAACTTGTGGGCCTAATAATAAGACATTCACATTTTTGCTTTGAATGTTGTTGTCAGCATCACTAGCAGACACAGCGAAAATTTCTGCATCAATTCCTCTATCTGCAGCCGCTTTTTCCATTTTAGTGACTAAAAGAGAAGTGGACATTCCTGCAGAACAAACTAACATAATTGTTTTTTCAGCCATTTTCTTCACTCCTTTACTAATTTTTTTACGTTCACTATATATAAAGCAAGAAGCGTGCCAAAAACAAAAAGAGAGAAAGCCTTTACAGTATGGCTTTTCTCTCATTTTTCTTTTACACAAATTTAATTTTTCTTTACACACTAGTTTTTGTGTGTAAAACCGGCGGATGAACCAAACGATTTTGAATAAACATTTGGGTTAAAAAGGCAATTTCCGCTTCAGGAATGTGGACTTGGTAATTTTTTTCTAAGAGCA
>CAMJVA010000155.1 GCA_946409145.1 uncultured Enterococcus sp.
TACAACGTAAAGTGTTATTTGGAAACAGAAAGCTTAATTTAAAATAACTTTCTTATTCGCTTAATGAAGTTAATTTGTTATAATGTCACACCATTTTTGAAAATAGCTACTTCACGCACATCGTTTTCTTCGTTTCTAGTTTGTTCACCACTAGCAACTTGAATAATTTTTTGTACAAAATCTTTTAACACATCTTCCATTGGACGTTCTAAAAGTTGTCCTGCGTTAAAGTCCATCCAGTGACCTTTTCGTTCAAAGATTTGATTATTTGTGGCTACTTTAACAGTAGGAACATAAGCGCCAAATGGGGTCCCACGACCAGTGGTAAATAGAACCATTTGACAATCAGAAGAAGCCAAAGCAGAAGCGGCAACCAGGTCATTTCCAGGAGATTGTAAAAGTGATAAGCCTTTTTCTCTAATTTTTTCTCCGTATTGTAACACATCCACCACAGGAGAAGTCCCTGATTTTTGCGTGCAACCTAAAGATTTATCTTCTAAAGTGGTAATACCACCTGCTTTATTTCCTGGAGAAGGATTTTCATAAACAGGTTCCCCGTAAGATAGGAAATAATGTTTGAAATTATTAATTAAAGAAACCACGTCTTCAAATACTTTTTCATCTTTTGCTCGAGACATTAACATAGTTTCTGCCCCAAACATTTCTGGAACTTCGGTTAAAATAGTGGATCCACCTTGAGCGATTAAAAAGTCGGAGAAGGCGCCAAGTAGAGGATTGGCTGTGATACCAGAAAAACCATCTGATCCTCCACATTTTAAACCAATATTTAATTCAGATAGAGGCACATCTTCCCGATGATCATTTTTGGCAGCTTCTAAAATTTCTTCTAATAAGTCAACTCCTGCATCTACTTCATCGTAGACTTCTTGGGCAATAAGGAATTTGACCCGAGAAGCGTCCACGGGGCCTAATTTTTCTTTGAATTCAGTGACCGTATTATTTTCACAACCAAGACCAAAGACTAAAACGCCTCCTGCATTGGGATGTTTGACAGCATCAATTAAAACAGAGCGCGTATTGGCATGATCTTCTCCTAATTGAGAACAACCATAAGGATGTTTTAAAATCGTAATGTTGTCAAAAGGTCCAAGGTCAGGATGTTTTTCTTTAAACTCCCGTAAAATAAGTTCTGCCATACCGTTAACACAACCTACTGTAGGAACAATGAGCAAGTCATTTCTAATACCTACTTTGCCACTGGCTCTTTTATAACCTTTAAAGGTTAAATTTTGTTTTTCGTAATGGACTTGATGAGATAAATCTGGTTCATAAGTGTATTCCAATTCTCCATCTAAATTAGTTTTTAAATTATGAGAATGGAGCCAATCCCCAGCTTTTACATTTTCTGTGGTGTGACCAATGGGAAAACCATATTTAATCACATTGGTATTTTCAGGTAAATCTAAAAGAGCAATTTTGTGTCCTTGAGGAATATCTTGGTTACAAGTAACTGTAAAGTCGTCAATGGTTAATTTTTCCCCTTTTTTAATGGGACGTAATGCAACAGCTACATTGTCTCTTTTATGATTTAAGCGCATTAAAGTAGGAACGCTTTTTGTTTCCATGTTTCTTTCTCCTTTTTTATTCACTAATTTTATTTAATTCTTGAATGATTTCTCTAGCACCTTTTGTTTGGAGTTCTTCCATGAATTTTTTCACATCAGCTAAAAGGTGAGGGACACAGGTTAAATCTTGTCCCCATAAACTTTCCGTAGCTAAAATAGTTTCTGCTACAGTTTCAGGATTTTCCCAAGCTTTCGCAAAAATTTCTAATACTTCAGGATCATCTTGTGGGGCAAATTGATCTCCTTTATAAGCTGTAATAGTAGAAGCTAACGCTAAAGTAATATAGTTAGGATTTTTTCCTGTTCTTTCGTTAAAACGAAGTAAAATTGGTAAAATCCGCGCTTTATATTTTGAAACGCAATTTAAAGCAATAGAAGAAAGTTCATGGTGAACAAAAGGATTTTTAAACCGTTCTTTAATTTGTCCAGCATATTCTTCAAGTTCCGCTTTTGGAAGGGCTAGCATGGGAATTAATTCTTGGTCAAATAAATGGTCAACGAAAACAGAAAAATCTTTATCTTCCATGACTTCACCAACTGTTTCAATACCAGCAAGGCGCGCTGTTTCTACCATAGTCGTGTGGGGTCCATTTAATAAATGAACTTTTCTTTCTCTGTAAGGGGTCATATCTTCTGTAACGACCACATTTAAACCAGCTTTTGCCAATGGGAAAGTTTCTTTTAAAGATTCAGGTCCTTCAATGACCCATAGTAAAAATGGTTCAGCTTTTACCATTAAGTTATCAATATAGCCATGTTTTTCATTTAATTCATCTGCTTGATCTCTTGGATATCCTGGAACAATTCGGTCTACTAAAGAGCAGCAGAAAGTATTTTCTTTTTCTAACCAGTTAAGGAAATCTTCTCCCAGATTCCATTCTTTAGCGTATTGTTCAATAATTTGTTTTAATTTTTCCCCATTACGATCAATTAATTCGCAAGGAATAATGGTGAAGCCTTTTTTTCCTAAAGCAAAACGTTTGTGTAAAAGAGCAGTTAATTTAGCTGGGAAGCTAACAGGAGGTTGTTCATTTAAAGTATCTCCAGGATGATAAGAAATACCAGCTTCTGTGGTATTGGATAAAATAATTTCTAAATTATCATCTTCAGCAAGAGCTAAATAACTTGCGTAGTCTTCATAAGGATTAATCACTCGGTTTACAGTCGTAATAATTTCAGAAGAGTCGACTACTTCACCGTTTAAAAGTCCTTGAAGCATGACGGTGTATAAGTAATCTTGTTCAGCAAGCATTTTTCCTAAACCTTGGGCAATCGGTTGAACCACTACAGCAGATCCTTCAAATAAACCTTGTTTGTTCATTTGTTGTAATTGCCAGTCGACGAAAGCTCTTAGAAAGTTTCCTTCACCAAACTGAATGACTTTTTCTTTATAGAAGGTAAAGTCAGACCAAGCTTTTGATAATTTTTCCACAACATTTTCCTCCTTGTGTTTGCACACGTTAACATATTTTTTTATTTTAAACCCCGTTAAATCAACGGGGAAGGTACCTTGAGAAATTTTTTTAAACTGATTCACGAATGACTAAGGTAGTATCGAGAAATTTTTGTTTTTCGTCCACTGGTTCATTTTTTAAAATTTTTAAGAGCATTTCAGTGCCCACTTCTGCAATTTCATGAATGGGTTTAGCCACAGTGGTTAGAGCAGGAGTAGTGTAGCTGGCAAATAAAATATCATCAAACCCAATAATTGCTACATCATTTGGGACATTTAACTGAAGCGCAAAGGCTGCTTTTAAAGCACCAATGGCCATATCGTCATTGGCACAAAAAATTAAAGTAGGGGGATCTTCTAAGGTTAATAATTTTTCCCCTAATAGTCGGCCACTTTCAATACTATAATCGCCACTTAAAAAATAATCTTTATTAAAAGGAAGCTGCGCTGATTTTAAGGCGGCAATAAATCCTTTTTTTCTTTCCATGGAAGAACGGAATCCTTCTTGTCCACCAATCATGGCAATTTTTTTGTGTCCGACACTAATACCATAGCTAATAGCTTCTTTAACCCCTTTTGCATCATTACTAGCAACATTATATTCATTAGAATCTTCTAGTTGCCGGTTTAAAACGACAAAAGGAATGGTTGTTTCTTTGACAAATTGAATAAAAGGATCATCATCATCACTTTGACTCATAATAATAATGCCATCATAAATTTGTGGCTTAATATCTT
>CAMJVA010000156.1 GCA_946409145.1 uncultured Enterococcus sp.
TTTTCTTAAAGCTTTCGCTTCAATTTGCCGGATTCTTTCTCTAGTTACTCCAAAGACTTTTCCTACTTCTTCTAAAGTTCTCGTTCTTCCATCATCTAAACCAAAACGAAGACGTAACACATTTTCTTCCCGATCTGTTAATGTATCTAACACATCTTCTAATTGCTCTTTTAATAATTCATAAGCAGCGTGTTCTGCTGGACTAGTGGCTTCATGGTCTTCAATAAAGTCCCCTAAATGAGAATCGTCTTCTTCTCCAATAGGTGTTTCTAAAGACACAGGTTCTTGAGCAATTTTTAAAATTTCTCTCACTTTTTCAGTAGGTAAGTCCATTTCTGCCCCAATTTCTTCAGGTGTTGGTTCCCGTCCTAAATCTTGGAGTAGTTGTCGTTGAATTCGAATTAATTTATTAATGGTTTCAACCATATGCACTGGAATTCGAATCGTTCTAGCTTGGTCAGCAATGGCTCTAGTAATAGCTTGGCGAATCCACCAAGTAGCATAAGTAGAAAATTTAAATCCTTTACGGTAGTCAAATTTTTCTACGGCTTTCATTAAACCCATATTTCCTTCTTGAATCAGGTCTAAAAATTGCATTCCTCGTCCCACATAGCGTTTAGCAATACTTACAACTAAACGTAAGTTAGCTTCTGCTAGACGTTGTTTTGCTTCTTGATCCCCTTGTTCAATTTTTAAAGCCAGTTCCACTTCTTCTTCAGCCGTTAATAAAGACACGCGACCAATTTCTTTTAAATACATCCGTACTGGGTCATTAATTTTTACACCAGTAGGAGCTGAAAGGTCTTCTAATTCTTTTTTGGTCACTGTATTTTTTTTCAATGAAGTCGCCGTAGGTTCACCTTTTTCATCTGTTACTGCAATGCCTGCGTCTTCCACGGAACCAATTAAACGGTCCATAGCAGCTGCATCAAGAGCATATGGGGTAACTAAATCTTGGGTCAACTCTTCAGTAGACGCTGTTTTTGTAACCTTATGTTCTTTGATAAATCTTTTTAAGGCTTCTTCATATGATAATTCTGGTTTTTTTTCTGCCATTTGTGACCCCTCCTAATATATTCCTTGAGTTTTTAATTGCCGCTGCAACTGAATAATCTCAAGAGTAAGACTTAATTCTAAATCTTTATTTCCCAAACGATGAGCTTCTTTTTGCAATAGTTTTTTTTCCTGAATATTATTTTTAATTGGCTCTAATTTTAGAACTTGCAGTAAATCATTAATTTCTGCTTCATTTTCTAAAGGGGCCACATCTAAAAGGAAAATACTACTGGCTAAATTTCGGCTACTATCGTCTGTTAGAAAATTTAAAAATGACGTTTCTTCCATTTGTCCTCCGCCTTTAGCGTAACCGTCCATGAGTAAGTATAACTCATGGTAAGGCACTTGAGGAAAAGAAAAATCATTTTGCTGACGTAAAATTTGGCGAATATCTTCTTCATGGAAAAAGCGATGAAGTAACAATTGCTCCGTTTTTTCCAGTAAGGATAACTTTTTTTTAGTAGGTAAACTAGACACAGATAAGTCAGCCACTTTTTTTAATTGGGTTGCTTGCTGTTCTTTTGTTAACTGGCTCAGTTGACTTTTTAAAATGTCAAATGATACTTGATATTTCTCAACTAATTGATGAAGTAAAATATCTCTTTCCATAACAGAAGGAATCGTCGAAATTTCTTGGACTAGTTCTTTTAAATAGTCCGCTTTTCCTTGTTCATTGGCTAGATCATAGGTTTTCTTTAAGAAGGCTTCTTTAAACTGAAAAGGACTTTTTTGTTCCGTTAATAAATAATGATTGAAACTTTCTGCCCCATACTTTCTTAAATATTCATCTGGATCTAATTTTTCCGGTAACATGACAATTTTCAAGCGTAAAGCACTGGTTTTTAATTGGGTTAAACTTTTAAAAATCGCTTGTTGTCCTGGATTATCTCCGTCATAACAAATGACCAGCTCTCGAGTATTTTTCTCTAAAAGTTGAATTTGCGAATGAGTGAAGCTCGTTCCCATTGAGGCCACGCCGTTTTTAATATTCCCTTGAAAAGCGGCAATAACATCCATAAAACCTTCTAGTAAAAAAACTTGCCCGGTTTTTCTAATCTCACTTTTTGCTTTAGAAAAATTATAAAGCATTTCTCTTTTTTCAAAAATCATTGTCTCCGGAGAATTTAAATACTTTGGTTGAGTTTTATCTTCTTTTAACAGTCGTCCTGAAAAACCTACTAACTCTCCTTTAGGATTTTCTAAAGGAAACATAATTCTTCCTTGGAAACGGTCAAACAAGCCATTTTCTCCTGTAAAAAGACCTGAACCTTGTAATTCCTCTTCTTGGTATCCTTCTTTGGTCAAAATTTCTAGTAAAAATTTTCCATTGTCAGGAGCATAACCTAGACCAAAATGTTTAATGATTTCTTCACTGAGTCCCCTATCTAAAAGATAGGCTAAAGGCTGACTTCCAACTTGGGTATTTAAAAGCAAATGTTGATAAATTTCTTGTGTTTTTTCATGAATTTGAATCAATCGTTGACGATTTTTTTGCCGTGGACTTTCTACTTTCACCTGAAAATCTAAGGGAACATGAGCGTAATCAGCGACCCATTTTACCGCTTCAGGAAAACTGAGTCCTTCAATATCTTGAATAAAATTAAAGACGCTGCCACCTTTGCCACAACCAAAACACTTAAAAATTTGCTTATCTTCTGACACGGAAAAGGAAGGTGTTTTTTCCTCATGAAAAGGACAAAGACCTGAAAAATTGTGTCCAGCTTTTTTCAGTTGAACATATTCTCCCACTACATCGACAATATCAACTTTTTCTTTGATTTCATCAATTTTTTGCGCTGGTATCATTTGTGCCAAAAAATCCCTTCTTTCACCGATAAACCTAAAAAATTCGCATCAATTTTCATCAATGCGAATAAAAGACGTACGGATACATAAATATCATACCACAAATTTAGGGATTTGCAAGATTTTCGCTCCCATATTTGCAATTTTTGCCAATTTTTTTTAAAATATTTTTTCATATAAACCAATGAAGAAGCGATTGTATTTTACTAAATCCGCATAAAAGAAATTTCCTCCGTTGGTATATAAATAGCCCCCATTAAAAAGCAACGAGCGCAGATGATAATAGCGATACTTGCTGCCTTCAGTATTTCCTAAAAGAGGAGACAAAACTTCTTTAGAATATTTCTCTGCCATTTTAACGGAATTTTTCTTCTTCCCTGCTTCATGTAAAAAATCTAAATAAGGCAAACCAAAATTATAAGCTTGAACAGCTGCGTTTTCATCTAAATTTAAACTTTTGGCTTTTTCTTGAGCCGCTTTTAAGTGTTTTGTTCCATAAGTAATACTTTCTGTTGTACTGGTAATTTTTTCTGTCTCATTATAAGCTGATTCTGAAGCTTGCATAATATCTTGACCTTTTCCTTTGCTTTCTGTCAAAATAATCGCTAGTATCAATTGTTGTTGCTCTTTATTTTCTGGAAAAAGAGTCGCCACCTCTTTTGAAAAAGTTTCTACTTTCTTAATATCCTGATATTTTTTCACTCCAAAAAGGATTAAACTTAGAATTAGAATAAGAAAAAACAGGCGGAAAATAAATTTAATTAGGGTTTTCATCTTTTTTCCTCCTTGAATTTTTTACTTTTTAACTATACAGGAAATTTAGAGAAAGAGGAAAAATTATTCATTATTTTAAGAAAATCATTATTTTTTTGAGATTTTTTATTATT
>CAMJVA010000157.1 GCA_946409145.1 uncultured Enterococcus sp.
GAAGGCGCTAATATGCCTTCAAGTAGTCAAGGAGTAAAAACTTTTTTAGAAAATAACATTTACTTTGCCCCAGGAAAAGCAGCCAATGCGGGAGGTGTTGCCGTGTCTGGTTTAGAAATGGCTCAAAACAGTCAAAAAATCATGTGGCATGAAAAAGAAGTGGACGACAAACTAAAAGAAATTATGGTCGATATTTTTAAAAATTGTCAAAAAACAGCCCAAGAATATGGAGAAAAAGACAATTTATTATTAGGGGCCAATATTTCTAGTTTAGAAAAAGTGAGTGAAGCAATGGCAAGTCAAGGAATTATCTAAAAAATTTATTCCATTTACTTGTCAAAATCAATAAAAAAACGTAATGTTAGAGAGTAGTAATTTTTTATAATCAAGGAGGAGAAAAGATGTCCCATATTCATTTTGACTATTCCAAAACAGCACCATTTATTAATGATCATGAATTAGGGTATATGCAAGCGCAAGTCTCTGCAGCTCACCATACCTTAAGAGAAAAAACAGGTCCCGGAGCAGATTATACTGGCTGGGTGGATCTTCCAGAAAATTATGACAAAGAAGAATTTTCCAGAATTAAACAAGCAGCTGAAAAAATTAAACAAGATTCTGATGTTTTAGTAGTAATTGGGATTGGTGGTTCTTATCTTGGAGCAAGAGCAGCCATTGACTTTTTAAGTCATACTTTTAGTAATTTACTAACTAAAGAAGAAAGAAAAGCGCCCCAAATTTTCTTTGCGGGAAATTCCATTAGCTCTACTTATTTAAAAGAACTTATTGAAGTAATTGGAGATAAAGATTTCTCAGTAAATGTAATTTCAAAATCTGGAACGACTACTGAACCAGCTATTGCTTTTCGTGTCTTTAAAGAATTATTAATTAACAAATACGGTAAAGAAGAAGCAAATAAAAGAATTTATGCAACAACTGATAAAGCCCGTGGAGCAGTGAAAGTAGAAGCTGATTCTGAAGGTTGGGAAACTTTTGTTATTCCTGATGATGTAGGGGGCCGTTATTCTGTTTTAACTGCAGTAGGTCTTTTACCAATTGCTGCAAGTGGCGCAGATATTGATCAATTAATGGCTGGAGCTTTAGCTTCTCAAAAAGACTTTTCTTCTGAAAAACTAGAAGAAAATCAAGCTTATCAATATGCAGCAATGAGAAACATCTTGTATCGTAAAGGAAAAGTTACTGAACTTTTAATTAACTATGAACCAAAATTACAATATTTTGCTGAGTGGTGGAAACAACTTTGCGGAGAAACAGAAGGAAAAGACCAAAAAGGTATTTATCCATCCTCTGCTAATTTTTCTACTGATTTACACTCTTTAGGCCAATATATTCAAGAAGGTCGGAGAAATATTTTTGAAACAGTCATTAAGGTGGAAAAACCAACTAAAAATGTAACTATTCCAACTCTTTCAGAAGACCTTGATGGCTTAGGTTATTTACAAGGAAAAGAAATGGACTTTGTAAATACGAAAGCATTTGAAGGAACACTTTTGGCTCACACAGACGGAGGAGTACCTAATTTATTAGTGAAAATTCCTACCATGGATGAATATACTTTAGGTTATTTAGTTTACTTCTTTGAAATTGCCATTGGTATTTCTGGTTATTTAAATGCGATTAATCCATTTGACCAACCAGGGGTCGAAGCTTACAAGAAAAACATGTTTGCCCTTTTAGGTAAACCTGGTTTTGAAGACTTGGCAAAAGAATTAAATGCACGTCTATAAAATAAAAAGAGGTAGGGATGGTTGTTCCTACCTCTTATTTTAAGGAGAAAGAATATGTTATTTGCTAGTAAAAATGATTTAGAAAAAGCTTTTTCAATTACAGAAGAATTAGCTCAAGTAAGTGAATTTTTGAAAAATTTTACTGAAGATGATTTTAAAGCAGGAGAATCAGTTAAAATTTCCGATAAAATTAAAGTCAATATGATTGCTTACACTACTAAAACTCGGGAAGAAGGATTCTGGGAAGCTCATAAAAAAATGATTGATGTTCACTATATCGTTTCTGGTAGCGAATTAGTAGATTTAAATTTTGCTGATACCCTAGAAAAAGGTCCTTACCAAGAAGAAAAAGAAATGTATGAACTTTTTGGTGAACCTACAGATACTATTCGTTTAGATACAACTAATAATTTTTTATTGCTGTTCCCTGATGAAGCTCATCGCACAGGAGTAAAAATTGATACTCCAGTGGATTTGAAAAAACTTGTTTTTAAAATTGAAAAATAATTTAAGAAAAAGAAAGGAAGACCTTACGTCCTCCTTTCTTTTTTTGTGAGATTAAAAAAATTAAAGTAATAAATGTTTTTTTAAAAGGTACTTTATAAATAAAAATAAATCCTCTTAAAAGCAATCAAATATTTTGTCATTAAGAAAAAAAAGTATATAATAAAGTCAGTGAAGGTCAAACAAATAAATGTTTTATCTTCCAGTAAAATTTAGGAGGTTTGTTAACTATGGCAAAACAACATTATGACAGATCCAAACCACATGTTAATATTGGAACCATTGGTCACGTGGATCATGGTAAAACAACGTTAACTGCTGCAATTACGAAAGTTTTATCTAAAAAAGGCTTAGCAAGCGCTCAAGATTACGCAAGTATTGATGCTGCCCCAGAAGAAAGAGAACGGGGTATTACCATTAACACGGCTCACGTAGAATATGAAACAGACAAACGTCACTACGCCCATATAGATGCTCCTGGACACGCGGATTATGTAAAAAATATGATTACTGGTGCTGCTCAAATGGATGGAGCGATTTTGGTCGTTTCTGCAACAGACGGTCCAATGCCACAAACAAGAGAACATATTTTATTATCTCGTCAAGTTGGGGTTAAATATTTAATTGTTTTCTTAAATAAAGTTGACCTTGTGGATGATGAAGAATTAATTGACCTTGTTGAAATGGAAGTCCGTGAACTATTAAGTGAATATGGTTTCCCAGGTGATGATATTCCAATTATTAAAGGATCCGCTTTAAAAGCTTTAGAAGGAGATCCAAAAGCTGAAGAAGCTATTTTAGAATTAATGGATACAGTAGACTCTTACATTCCAACACCTGAACGTGACACTGATAAACCACTTCTTTTACCAGTAGAAGATGTGTTCACTATTACAGGTCGTGGTACCGTAGCTTCTGGTCGGATTGATCGAGGAACAGTTAAAGTCGGAGACGAAGTTGAAATTGTTGGTTTGAAACCTGAAACGAAAAAAGCGGTGGTTACTGGTGTCGAAATGTTTAGAAAAACTTTAGACTATGGTGAAGCAGGAGATAACGTTGGGGTATTACTTCGTGGTGTTACAAGAGATGAAGTAGAACGTGGTCAAGTATTAGCTAAACCAGGCTCCATTACACCACATACTAAATTTAAAGGTGAAGTTTATATCTTAACGAAAGAAGAAGGAGGACGTCATACTCCATTCTTTACTAACTATCGCCCACAATTTTATTTCAGAACAACCGACGTAACTGGTGTCATTGAACTTCCAGAAGGCGTTGAAATGGTAATGCCTGGAGACAATGTAACTATTGATGTAGAATTAATTCATCCTGTTGCTATTGAAAAAGGAACGACATTCTCTGTTCGTGAAGGCGGACGGACAGTCGGTTCTGGTATTGTAACAGAAATTGAAGGCTAATAAAAAAAGCATTCCTGAAATTTT
>CAMJVA010000158.1 GCA_946409145.1 uncultured Enterococcus sp.
TCTTTTGTCCTATTTTAAAATTATTTTTTTATGGTACACTGGGCACTGTTAGGGAGTTTATAAAAATAAATAAGGAGGAGTGTCCAATGTTTATCGACTTTTTACAACTAACAGGGCTTTTTGGTTTAGGAATTATTTTAACAAGTTTGTTGTCATTTATTTTTGCAAAAAATAAAAAAAGTATTGTCATTATAACGATAATCGAATTAATTGTCTTAGGAGGATTTATTTATTTTGCTTTGCCAGATAAAACTTTATCCGGTCTGTTGACGATTAATCTTCTAGGGGCCATGATTAATAGTGCCTTATTACTAGGAATGAAAGGTTTGGATTCAGCCAAAAATGTTTTGCTGAATAAAAAAACAGGGCAAAAGATTAAAACCATAACGGAAAAAAATTGGCCCGGACGTTTGTTAGTTTTAAGTATTTTAGGTTTTGGTCTGTTATTACTCATTAGTTTTGTGACCAGTTTAACCAGTATTGATGAAGTGTATAACACGATTCCTACAAAAATTGAGGAAAAAAGTGAACCTTTATCTTCCACAAAAGAAACACCTATTGCCTTAGCTCCTGATACGGCTAAGAGAAAAATGTTGCAACAATTTTCTGTGATAAAAAATTCCAATATGTTTTCTTTAGATGGAATAACTGCTCAAACGGTGAACGGAGAATATGTCTATGTGGCCACAGTGGAGTTTAACGGCTTTTTCAAATGGCTAAAATTAAAAGAAGTTCCAGGATATTTTATTATTTCAGCAACGGATAACAATGCTCAACCGAAATTTGTGGAAAAACCCATTACTTATTCACCTAATGCTTATTTTTCAAAGGATGCTGCCAGAAGAATTTACGCTGCTTTCCCAAGTTACGCTTCTAGTGGCACGATTAATTTAGAAATTGACGAAGATGGGAATCCTTTTTACGTGCAAACCTTGTACAAAGAATACGGGGTTTCTGGGAAAATGCACTATGATGAGTTTAAGACAGCAGTGTTAAATGGCACCACAGGAAACGTTAAATTATATGACGCCAAAGATGCGCCAGAATTTATCGATGCGCCTATTACCAGTTCTGCTGTAGATAGTATGAATACTTTTTACGGTCGGTATGGTGAAGGTTGGTGGAACCAATCTCTTTTTGGAGCGAAGAAAAATGTCAAACTTCCTACAGAAAATGGGGTTTATGCATCAGGAAGAATTACGCCGCTTTTAAGCACTAAAGGGCAACTCTTTTATTTTACTGATTTTACTTCAGAAGACACGCAACAAGATTCAGCCTTAGGTTATTCTTTAGTGAACGCAAGATCTGGTGAACTGACCTATTATCGGGATGAAGGTTTAGGTTTAATGGATAGTGACGGGGCCATTTCCATTGCAGAAAAAATTTATCCAGAGAAAAAATGGGAAGCGGAAATGCCAATTTTATATAACGTAGACGGAACCCCAACGTGGATTATTTCTTTATTAGATAGTAAAGGGCTCTTTAAAAAATATGTTTACGTGAATGCAGTGGATAATGATATTGTAGTAGACGGAGACGATGCTCAAAGTACCTTAGATAGTTATCGGGTGGATCTTTTAGCTAAAGGAAGTAATAATCAAAATACGGAAGTTGGAGAGTTAGAAGAAATTTCTGGTGTAGTAAAACGAGTCCAAATTTTAAATTCTGGGGAAAATACCTTAGTCAACTTTTTATTAGCTGATCAAGAAGGAATTTTTTCAGTAAATATTTCTGATTATCCTTACGCTTTATTTTTAGAAACAGGAGACAATGTTACTTTTAAAGCGGCAAATTCTAATCAACCAATGACTTTAGTACAAGAGTTAACCATTAAAAGTTTAGAATAGTAAAAAAAGCTGAAGGAATTCCTTTAGCTTTCAAGTAAATAAGTTGAAAAATAGCCAGTTGATGCTGGCTATTTTTTTATTTAAGATGAATACGAACAATCCGCTATAAAAAATAATTATTATTCGATATTATTTTGACAGGAGAAAATTCACTAGTTAAAATAAAGATAGAAAAAATTTTAAAAAGGAGAGACTCATGCTAGAAAAAGTAGCAGTAATTATGGGAAGCACTTCTGATTGGAGCACTATGAAAGGTGCCTGTGATATTTTAGATGAACTGCAAGTAGCATATGTAAAAAAAGTAGTTTCTGCTCATCGCACTCCAGATTTAATGTATGATTTTGGAAAAAATGCTCGTAAAAAAGGAATTAAAGTAATTATTGCTGGAGCTGGAGGAGCGGCTCATTTACCTGGGATGGTGGCGGCATTGACTACTTTACCGGTGATAGGTGTTCCAATTAAATCCCGAACATTAAACGGGTTAGATTCTCTTTTATCTATTGTGCAAATGCCTGGAGGAGTTCCAGTGGCCACAACGGCAATTGGCGAAGCAGGAGCGATGAATGCGGGACTTTTAGCCTGTGAAATTTTAGGATTAAGTGATGAATCTCTGAATGAAAAATTAATTTTGCGCCGAGAAAAAATAAAACAGGCGGTGGAAAGCAGTGATGACCTTGCCTAAATTAAAACCAGGAGAAACCATTGGCATTGTTGGGGGAGGACAATTGGGGCAAATGCTTGCTTTAAGTGCCAGTGAAATGGGATTTAAAGTGGGAATTTTAGATCCAGTAAAAAATTGTCCAGCCTCACACGTTGCTAATTGGCAAATTGTGGCAGAATACAATGATCATGAAGCCTTAAAAAAATTAGCGAAAAAAACCCAAGTGATTACTTATGAATTTGAAAATGTTTCAGCTGCTGCTTTAAAAGAAATAGAAAAAATTACTCCTGTTCCTCAAGGGACTCTTCTTTTAGAAATCACGCAAGATCGCCTATTAGAAAAAAATTTTTTACAGGAAAATAAAATTCCTCTTGCACCTTTTAAAAAAGTGAGTCAAGTAAAAGAATTATCAAACGCTCTTGAAGAAATAGGCTATCCGTGTGTGTTAAAAACAACCCGAGGAGGTTATGATGGAAAAGGCCAAGTGGTTTTAAAGAGTTCAGCAGATATTTCTACTGGGGAAAAACTTTTAACAAAAGAATGTGTTTTAGAAAAATTTGTTCCGTTCACTGAAGAAATTTCTGTGATGGTCGTTGGCAACGGAGAAAATTTTCAAGTATTTCCTCTAGGAGAAAATCATCATGTTCATAATATCTTACGCGAAACCATTGTGCGAAAAAATCATCCCTTAAAAGAAAAAGCAGAAACCCTAGCTTTAAAAATTGCTCAAAGTTTGAAATTAACAGGATGTTTAGGGATTGAAATGTTTGTTAAAAATAATGGAGAAATTTTAGTAAATGAATTAGCCCCGCGCCCTCATAATTCTGGGCACTACTCCATTGAAGCGTGTAATATGAGTCAATTTGATGCCCACATTCGAGGAATTTGTTCTTGGCCTTTGCCAGAAGTGACTCTTTTAAGTGAAGTTGTAATGGTTAATATTTTAGGTGAGCATTTAGAAAAAACCTATGATTTAATTTTTCAAAAACCTCATTGGCAATTTCATTATTATGGAAAAAGTGAGGCTAAAGTAGGACGTAAAATGGGACACATTACTATTTTAACAAAAGATATTTCGGCTACTTTAACAGAAATCGAACAAACAAAAATTTGGTAAAATTAATTTAAAGAAAATAGACACAAAAAAGGAGAACCCATGATATCACGATATACAAGAGAAGAA
>CAMJVA010000159.1 GCA_946409145.1 uncultured Enterococcus sp.
AAAAACAAAAATAAATGATTGAACTAATAGTTATTCACTGTTAGTTCTTTTTTTTATTAAAAATTACCGAAATGGAGTAGTTTTCTGGTATGATAGTCAAGGAAAGTTGGTGAACTCATGGAAGATTTAGTGTTGAATTATTTAAATTATTTAAAAATTGAGCGGGGCTTAGCTGAAAATACTAGAAAAAGTTATGAACGGGACTTAGAACATTACTTAGAGTTTTTAAAAAAACAAGGTATTTCTGATTTTTCAGCAGTGGATCGTTTTACGATTATGGATTTTTTAGCTGAATTGAAAAAAGAAAATAAAGCAGACAGCACCATTATTCGCCACATTTCTTCTTTGAGAAGGTTTCACCAGTATTTAAGACAAGAACGTTTCACTGAAGAAGATCCCATGCAGCATATTGATACACCTAAAAAAGGGCAAGCTCTTCCGAAAATTTTATCCCAAGAAGAAGTGGTAAAACTTTTAGAAGCTCCTGATGTGACGACTCTTTTAGGTTTTCGTGATCGTACGATTTTAGAAGTAATGTATGCTACTGGAATGCGAGTGAGTGAAATTTGTAATCTTACCTTAGACCAGCTTCATTTAAATATGAGTTTATTAAAAACCATTGGTAAAGGGGACAAGGAAAGAATTTTACCTTTAGGAAAAATTGCTTTAAAATATTTAACACAATATTTAGAAGAAATTCGTCCTCGTTTGGTGAAAAATGACTCTCCTTATGTTTTTGTTAATCATCATGGGAATCAATTATCCAGACAAGGTATTTGGAAAAACTTAAAACGTTGGAGTATTAAAGCAGGAATAAAAAAAGAAATCACTCCTCATACATTGCGTCATAGTTTTGCCACTCATTTATTAGAAAATGGCGCTGATTTAAGAGTAGTGCAAGAACTATTAGGTCATGCAGATATTTCCACTACGCAAATTTATACTCATATTACGAAACAAAGAATGGCCGATGTTTATCAGAAATATTTTCCTCGGGCTTAAGGAGTTTAAAATGGCAGATTTAAATGTAAAAATTACCGGCTTTGAAGGGCCGCTAGATTTATTGTTACACTTGATTCAACAATATGAAATGGATATTTATGATGTTCCCTTAGCAGAAGTGTGCGATCAGTACTTAGTTTATGTTAAAACAATGCAGGCGTCTAATTTAGAAATTGCCGCTGAATATTTGGTTATGGCGGCGACTCTTTTGGCTATAAAAAGTCGGCAACTTTTACCCCAAGTAGAAGTGACTTTAGAAGAAGAGTTTGAAGAAGAAGATCCAAGAGATGCTTTATTACAACAATTATTAGCTTACCGAAAATTTAAATATGCCGCTGAAAAAATGCAAGAAAAAGAAGGGGTACGGCAACTTTATTTTGATAAAGAACCTACTGATTTATCTAACTATACTAAAGCGTTGCCTTTAGAAAAAAATCAAGTCACAACGATTGATTTATTTTTGGCTTTTTATGATGTTTTAAAAAGAAATGAACCAGAAGCTGTCTTTGATGCTACAGTTGAAAAAGAAGATATTTCTGTGAGTCAAAAAGTAGAAGATATTCGCCAACTTTTTATAACTCATGGAAATAAGGCTAGTTTCTCCACTCTTTTAGTGAGTGGACAAAAAGGAGAGTTAGTGACGACTTTTTTAGCTGTTTTAGAACTTTTAAAAGTCGGCTTTTTACATGCAGTACAAGACAATCGATTTAGTGAAATCTATTTTACGTTACAGAAAGGAAGTGACACTTTTGAACCATCAAGCGCAAATTGAAGCCTTACTCTTTGTTTCAGGGGATAAAGGAGTCAGCATGGCAGAACTTTCTCAACTACTAGATTTAAGCCCCAATGCCATTGAACAACAATTGGAAAAATTAAAAGAAAAACTTTCAAAAAGCCAAGATAGAGGCTTAAAATTAGTTCAAGTGGAAGAAAATTTTAAATTTGTTACTAAGAAAAAATTTCATCACTTGTTAGAAAGTTATGCCAAAGGACCTCAAAGTCAACGTCTTTCAAAAGCAGGCTTAGAAACGTTAGCTATTATTGCTTATGAACAGCCAGTAGAAAGAGCGCAAGTGGATGAAATTCGTGGTGTCCAATCCCAAGGTCCCATTCAAACCTTACTTTTAAAAAAATTAATTGAAGAAAAAGGACGGAAAGAAACCCCTGGGCGTCCTATTTTATATGGTACTAGTAAATATTTTTTAGATTATTTTGGCTTGAAAAATTTAAGTGACTTACCAGATATTACAGAGTTAGAAAATGAAACTGGAGCGCTACCTGATTTATTTTTCAATACTCTTAAGGAGGAAGAAAATGGAACGATTACAGAAAGTCATAGCTAATGCAGGTGTGGCCTCAAGAAGAAAAGCAGAAAAAATGATTGCAGCAGGTTTAGTCACTGTTAATGGGAAAGTGGTCACTGAATTAGGAACTAAAGTGGAAGCAAAAGATAAAATTGAAGTGGCGGGGCTTCCCTTAGAAAAAGAAAAATTAGTGTATTATTTATTTTATAAACCAAGAAATGTAATTTCGGCAGTGAGTGATGATAAGAATCGTCCAGTAGTATTAGATTATTTTCCGGAAGTTCCAGAAAGAATTTATCCAGTAGGACGGCTTGATTACGATACTTCTGGCTTATTACTTTTAACAAACGATGGAGATTTTTCGCAAAAATTAACCCATCCTTCACATGAAGTAGATAAGTATTATGTGGCCAAAGTCAAAGGAGTGGCTAATTTCGCTCAATTAAAACCTTTAGAAAAAGGAATTAAAATTGATCGGTATAAAACAGCTCCAGGAAAAGTAAAAATTATTTCCACTGATTTAAACAAAGGAACGTCTATAATTGGCTTAACTATTCACGAAGGCCACAATCATCAAGTGAAAAAAATGTTAGAAGCAGTGGGTTATCCAGTAATGAAGCTAAAAAGAGAAGGCTATGGCTTTTTAAACTTGGCTCATTTAAATCCTGGACAAGCACGCAAACTATCGTTTAAAGAAGTCCAAGAGCTGTTAAATTTATCTAAGAAAGATTAGTTGAGTTTCTAAGTTAAATCAGTTATACTTTCTTTGTAATAAAAAAATATGTAAGGTTCGTCTTCAGGGGCAGGGTGTAATTCCCGACCGGTGGTATAGTCCACGAACCAAGTGCTTGCGCTTGGCCGATGCGGTGAAATTCCGTAACCGACAGTAAAGTCTGGATAAAGAAGATCGGCTTTTTTGCGTGCAAAAGCTGATGTCTCTTTGGAGGTGTCGGCTTTTTTTGCAAAATTGATCCCAAGATGAGTCCTTCAAGGAGGATGCTTCATGAAAAAAAGCAAGGTTCAAAAAATGATGGTCATTTGTTTAATGGGAGCTATGGCTGTTATTCTGCAATTTATTGCGATTCCTTTTCCCTTATTTACTTTTTTAAAAGTAGATTTTTCTGATTTACCTATTATGGTAGCGATGTTTTTATTCGGTCCTTTAGCCGGAATCCTTACGGCTGGGTTGCGTTCTTTAATTCATTTACTGTTAACTGGTGTGGAACCAAGTAACTTAGTAGGAGACGTAGCCAGTTTTCTCGCTTCATCCATGTATATTTTACCTATTTACTACTTCTTCACCCGCAAGGTTACTTTAGTGAAGGATCGCTTTAGTAAGTTTTTAGGAATTATTTCAGGAACAATATTAATGA
>CAMJVA010000160.1 GCA_946409145.1 uncultured Enterococcus sp.
TCTTGTTCTGCGGCTTCTTTTTCTGCAGCTTCTTGTTCTGCGGCTACTCTGGCGGCTTCTTCTTCAGCGGCTTTTTTAGCTGCCTCTTCAGCAGCGATTCTGGCAGCTTCTTTTTCTGCAGCAATTCTTGCGGCTTCTTCTTTTTCCGCAATGTCAGTTTTAATAGTTTCTAAAGCAGGTGTTTCAGAAACACTCGTTACTAAGCTAGTTCCTAAATCACTAGCTTTACTATTATTAACTGTATGTATGGTTTCAATTGTTTGAGTATCATTTAAAGTTTCGGCATAAGTTGGTAGTGCATTTCCTACTGTAAATAAAGTAGTTAACATCATCACTGGTAACCAGTTTCTTTTCATCATGTAAAATATTTCCTCCTGTTTCATTAACATGTAAGTTATCTTATCAGATTAAAAAGATACTAGGTTACTGCTTTTTTAAAGGGTTATTACAATTTCCAAGAAAAAAATAAATCTTGTAAAGAAACCGAAATATAATTTTAAGTTATTTTTTAACGTTTACATTTCCTTAATTCATTGATTTTTATTTAAAATTTAAGTTATTCTTTATTTTTGAGAGAGATTTGTTATTTTATTTTGCAATATAACACATAAAAACCAGGAAATTTATTTAAGATAAGTACCTTTTTTTATCAAATTGAAATATAAAAAAAGACCGATAATCAAAATTGATTATCGGTAAATGATTAGCGAATATAAATATCAATGTGATTTCCAGTAGTACCACGGTCATAAATTTTTGCAGAAGCGCCAAATGGTGTTGGAACCACCGTACCTAATGGTAAGCTTCCAGCAGCAACAATATAACCATCTCCATCACTAACATAACCTGCACCACTCACATGTCTTCCTGGAATACTTAATCCTCCACCAGGTAAAACAGATTGGGAGTAATAAGTAAATTTATAACCATTAGAGTAGACAACTCCTTGAGTTAAAAAACTACTTAAAGAAATACTTCCAGAAGAAACTGTGCTTTGAACTTGTACTTCTTCAGCGGCTTTTTGTTCAGCGGTCGCTTGTGCTTCTTCAGCAGCTTTTTGTTCTGCAGCAACTCTGGCGGCTTCTTGTTCTGCAGCAACTCTGGCAGCCTCTTGTTCTGCAGCAACTCTGGCGGCTTCTTGTTCTGCAGCAATTCTTGCGGCTTCTTGCTCTGCAGCAATTCTTGCGGCTTCTTCTTTTTGTGCAATATCATTTTTTAAAGTAGTTAAAGCACTGGAATTAGTCGTTAAAGAAACTAGTTTAACCCCTAATTCATTTGCTGATGTATTAATGTCGCTTTTTTTAATTGTTACATTGGGGGTATCTTCTGTTTGAGTTTGGGCATAGGTAGGAAGTGCATTTCCTAAAATAAATAAAACAGAAAGCATTCCAACAGGTAACCAATTTTTTTTCATGAAGTTAATGTCCTCCTTGTTTTTCACAAGACCAATGATAACAAAGGAAAACTCTCTTTTGGTTACTGTTTATTTAATGGTTGATTACAAGAATAGAGAATAAATTTTATCTGTAACTTAACTGCAATAGTCATCTTATGTTATTTTTATCCGCTTACATTAGCTATTTAATAACCTCTTATTAAAAATTAAGAAAAATTTATTTAAAAGTAAATAAAAAAAGAACTGATTTTTGTAACAAAAATCAGTTCTATCTTTATTTTTCTGTTAAAAATCCAGTAATTTTACGTCTCTGTAACAAATATCTCAAGAAACACTTGCAAAAGAATTATTGCAAGAAACTAAAAATATGTTCCCAAATTTTTCCATCGAACACTTCTGCCGGATTGCCGTCTCCAATAACACCATAACCAATAGCGGTCCCCACTAAAAATAAAAACAGCATTCCAACAATAACGAGTAAAACTTTAATCAGAGAAATTAAAATATAGCGGACATTATCGGAATTCAAAGTTATTCCCCCTAAACTAAAGCCAAACTTTCATCTGGAACTTTATCTAAATCAATCCGCTCAATATTTGCACCAAGACCTTGTAGTTTTTGGTGGAAGTGATAATACCCGCGATCTAAATAGTTTAAATTAGAAACTTTCGTAATGCCATTTGCACATAAACCAGCTAAAACAAGTGCTGCTGCTGCCCGAAGATCTGTTGCAGCTACTTCTGCTCCTTGAAGTTTACTTGGACCATATAAAAAGGCCGTATTATTTTCAATTTTAATATTACCATTCATGCGACGCATTTCTTCTAAATGTTGGAACCGATTTTCAAAAACAGTTTCTGTGACAATTGATGTTCCGTTAGCTACTAATTGAATAGCAGTCATTTGCGCTTGCATGTCTGTAGGAAATCCTGGATGAGGCATTGTTTTCACGTCAGTAGGTTTTAAAACTTCAGGACCCACTACTCGAATGCCACCGTCTTCTTGGGTAATTACAGCACCCATTTCCCGTAATTTAGAAATTAAAGGACGATTGTGTTCAGCAATAGCGTCTTCGATTAAAACATTTCCTTTAGTCATAGCAGCAGCTACCATAAAAGTTCCTGCTTCAATTCTATCTTGCACAATAGCATGAGAAACTGCATGAAGATGTTTTACACCTTCAATTCGCATGGTTTCAGTACCTGCACCATAAATTTTAGCGCCCATTTTATTTAACACATTAGCAAGATCCACAATTTCTGGTTCTCTTGCTACGTTTTCAATGACGGTGGTTCCAGTTGCTTTTACAGCAGCCATCATAATATTTTGTGTCGCCCCAACACTTGGAAAATCTAAATAAATCCGGTTTCCTTTTAATTCATCAGCATAAGCTTCAATATAACCGTTTGTTTGATTAATCGTCGCCCCTAAAGCTTTAAAACCTTTTAAATGAAGGTCAATAGGACGTTTCCCAATGGCACATCCTCCTGGCATAGCTACTCTTGCATGACCGTTTCTAGCAAGGAGTGGTCCCATTACAACAATGGAAGCTCTCATTTGGCTAACAAACTCATAAGGTGCTTCAAAATTTAATTCTTTTGTTGCATCAAAAGTAATCACTTTTTCTTCCTGATTAAAGTCAAGATCCACATTTAACTGACGAATCACTTCATTCATTGTAAAAACATCAGATAAAATTGGAATATTAGTAAAAGTGCTGACTCCTTCATCTGCCAAAAGTCCAGCAGCTAAAATAGGTAAAACCGCATTTTTAGCTCCTTCAATTGCTACAGATCCTTCAAGTTTATTTCCCCCACGAACAATCATTTGTTCCATTGTCTTTCCCCCATCATTTTTTTCATATTTCATTTATTCCGTAACAAGCTTTATTTAAAACAATAAAAATTAAGACATAAATGGCAAGCTAAAGAGCAAATTTCTAAAAATCGTTAAAAATTCCAAGAAAAAAGTGCTAACCATATAGCCTAAACCAATGGATATAAAAACGAGCAACATTCTGATTTGACCATAAGAATCTTTTTTGAAAAATTGTTCTAAGCGGATAGATTGTAAAGACCAAAAAACTAAATAAACAAAAGCTAAGTGACTTACAATTCTAACGATTGCATCAATTCCATATGTAGACAAGATATCCATCCTTTCTTAGGCAATTTTCAAAAAAACTAGCTTTTATATACGGCTTTATGATAATACCATATATTTCTGAAAAAACCAACTTTCTGTTTTCATATTCAATTAAAATTT
>CAMJVA010000161.1 GCA_946409145.1 uncultured Enterococcus sp.
TTTTTCCAATTAACGCATTGTTGGGAATAATAAGACATCACGAATCGATTGCACATCTGTTAAAAGCATAACTAAACGATCAATGCCAATTCCTAAACCACCTGTTGGAGGCATCCCATATTCTAAAGCTTCTAAGAAATCTTCATCCACTCCATGAGCTTCATCATTTCCTTGTTCTCTTTCTTTTTCTTGGGCTTCAAAACGTTGTCTTTGGTCAATAGGATCATTTAATTCCGTAAAGGCATTAGCAAATTCGCGACCTACAATAAATAATTCAAAACGATCTGTAAAGCGAGGGTCTTTAGCATTTTTCTTAGCTAAAGGAGACACTTCTACAGGGTGTCCATAGACAAAAGTAGGTTGAATTAAAGTGCTCTCTACAAAAGTTTCAAAGAATTCGTTAATAATATGACCAATTTCCATATGATCAGTAATGGCTACGTCATGTTTTTTCGCTAATTCTCTGGCTTGTTCAAGAGACATTTCTTCCCAGAAATCCACACCTGTCACTTCTTTTATGGCATCAACCATATGAATTCTTTTAAACTCATGATGTAGATCAATTTTTTGTCCGTCATAAGAGATATCTTCTAAGCCATTTACTTTTTCATTGGCATAACGAATAATCCCTTCTGTAAGGTCCATAACGTCTTTGTAATCAGTATAGGCAGTATAAGCCTCTAGCATGGTAAATTCTGGGTTATGAGTGGTATCTAGGCCTTCATTTCTAAAAACGCGGCCAATTTCATAAACTTTTTCCATGCCCCCAACAATTAATCGTTTTAAATGTAATTCAAGGGCAATGCGCAAATATAAATCAATGTCTAAGGCATTGTGATGGGTAATAAATGGACGGGCAGTGGCTCCCCCTGCTTCATTGTGTAAAGTTGGCGTTTCTACTTCTAAATATCCTTGTCCATTTAAAAATTCTCGAATAGCTGAAATTATTTTACTTCTTTTAGTGAAACGGTCAAAGCTTTCTTGATTAGAAATTAAATCTAAATAACGTTGACGATACCGTTGTTCCACATTAGTTAAACCGTGGAATTTATCAGGTAAAGGACGTAAAGCTTTCGTTAAAAAGGTAAGAGAAGTTGGTTTAATCGTCACTTCTCCTGTATCTGTTTTCATAATTTCTCCAGTGACTCCTAAAAAGTCTCCTAGATCTGCTTTTTTAAATAAAGCATATTCTTCTTCTCCAACAGTATCTTTTCTTACATAAATTTGGATTTCACCTGTGCGATCTTTAAGGTGAGCAAAACCTACTTTTCCTTTACCACGTCTAGTCATCATTCTTCCAGCTACCGTTGCTGTAAGGTTCATTTCGGCTAGTTCTTCTTTAGTTTTTTCATTGTAAAGCTCATGTAATTCACTGGCTAAATGAGTCCGAGGAAAACGTTGACCAAAAGGATCGTGTCCTTCTTGGCGTAATTCTTCCATTTTCTCATAACGAACTTTCATTTGATCATTTAATTCATTGTGGGAATTTTCTTGTGCCACGTAAATACCTCCTTTGTATATTTCACACTTCTGTCTTTTATATCATGCCACAAATTAGGTATTTCCTCAATATTTCAAAAAGGAAATTTTTAGAAATAACCTATCAATTTAAAAGGCACAACTTATTTTTTATGCAATTTTATTTAAAAAAGCATCTAGAATTTCAATAATTTCTTCTTGAGATTCTGCTTGATTAATGGCTACTTTTACTTTTGCGCTTCGAGAAATGCCTTTTAAGTAATAAGCGGCGTGTTGGCGAAATTCTCTAGCTGCCACATACTCACCTTTTAAAGTAACAAGACGGTCTAAATGTTTTTTAGCAACCGCAATTTTTTCTTTTGGAGTGGGCTCATCAATTAATTCTCCAGTGGCTAAATAAACTTGTGTCCGATGAATCATCCAAGGATTTCCTAAAGCGGCTCGGCCAATCATGACCCCTTGACACCCTACTTCATCCAACATTCTCTTAGCATCTTCTGGGGTTTTCACATCACCATTTCCCATAAAAGGAATCGTTAAATGTTTGTTCACTTCTTTTAAAATATCCCAATCAGCTTTTCCTTCATACATTTGGGCTCTGGTTCTACCGTGCATAGCAATGGCGCTAGCCCCTGCTGCTTGGGCTGCTTTTGCATTTTCCACTGCTAAAATATGATCCTTGTCCCAACCAATCCGCATTTTTACAGTCACAGGTTTTTTCACTGCACTGGTTACAGCTTCCACCATTTCATAAACTTTATTAGGATCTAATAACCATTTAGCTCCAGCCTCAGCTTTAATCACTTTATTCACCGGACATCCCATATTAATATCCACAATGTCACAACTGGTATTTTCGGCCACAAATTCAGCAGCTTCCACTAAAGAATCTTTGGTACCACCAAAAATTTGAACACTTAAAGGATGCTCTCTTTCGTCAATATAAAGCATCTCTAAGGTTCTTTTGTTGCGAAAATGAATCCCTTGATCAGAAATCATTTCGCACACTACAAGCCCTGCGCCAAATTCTTTTACAGTGACTCGAAAAGCGGCATTAGTAATACCTGCCATGGGAGCTACAACTACTTGATTAGGAATTGTAACCTCGCCTATTTTCCACTCCATTAATGTTCCTCTTTTCTTACGCCATTGCTTCGTTTCTTAAAGCAATTAAATCTTCTTCACTATAGTGGTAATGATTGTTGCAAAATTGACAAACAGCTTCAGCCCCATGATCTTCTTCAATCATCTCAGTGATTTCTTTTTCTCCTAAGGCAATAATCGCTTGACCAAATTTTTCTTTAGAACAATCACATAAAAATTCCACGGGCATTTCGTCTAGAATAACTAATTCTCCCATTAATGTTTTTAAATACTCAGCTGGAGAAATTCCTTTTGCTAAAGCTTTAGCAAAATCTTCAGCTTGTTGCAAGCTATTTTCCACAGCAGAAATCACTTCTTCACTGGCTCCTGGTAAGACTTGCAACATAAAACCCCCAGCAGAAATCACTTCCCCATCTTCATCTAAATTCACACAAAGACTCACTGCAGAAGGAACTTGTTCAGAAGACGCCATGTAATAGGTAATATCTTGGCTAATATCTCCAGCTACAAGAGGAACTTGTCCAGAAAAAGCTTCTTTTAAGCCTAAATCTTTAATCACTGTTAAAATACCATTTTTCCCAATGGTTGCTGGTAGAGAGGGGCGCATATTTTCATCAGGCTGAATATAAACATGAGGATTTTTCACATAGCCTTTCACATGCCCCTTTGCATCACTATCCACTACAATGGCTCCAAGAATGCCATCTCCTTGAACTTTAATTGTCAGCTTGTCTTCCCCTTTTAAGGTTCCCCCTAATAACAGTCCCGCCATTAAGGTTTTTCCTAAAGCAATGGTGCCACCATTATATGTATCATGACGTGTTTTAGCCTCTTTAACAACTTGAGTAGCATTTAAACCGTAGACCCGAATATTTTCATCCATGGCTAAGGCTCTTAATAAAGTATCTTTCATTTTGTCCTCCTTGTTTTGTAGTTAAAAAAATTCTCGCACTACTTTAACATTTTTAAAAATAATTTGCAAAAAAGTAAAATGATAAGTAAAAAGTTCGGGACAA
>CAMJVA010000162.1 GCA_946409145.1 uncultured Enterococcus sp.
CGCTACCACAGATGCTTTATACAAAGTCATTATGGGTGTGGTCTTAACTTCTGGCATTCCTGAGGCGATTGTCGCTGCCATTGCTACTGCTGCCATAAGTTCTATTTTATTCAAAATCCAACATCGCAAATAAAAAAAGCTAAAGGAAGTCGTTTAGTTGGACAATGTCCAAATGGAGATGACGAAAACCGTTGATAAACAAGGTGTCTTTCACCTGAAAATTTTATAATCCCTTTAAATTTAAAAAAAATCCTTGGAAAATTTTCCAAGGATTTTTTTATTAAAGAGTCGCTATATTTTATTTGTCTTCTCCTAAAATTCTAACTTCCGTTTCTAAATGAACAGCGAATTTTTCCCAAATCACTTCTTGAATATGATGAATTAAATTCAAATAATCCGTCGCTGTGGCATTTCCCAAATTAATAATAAAACCTGCGTGTTTTTTGGAAATTTGGGCGCCTCCCATAATCATTCCTTGAAGTCCAGCTTCTTGAATGAGTTGTCCAGTATAATGGCCTTTTGGTCGTTTAAAAACAGAACCACAAGAAGGATATTCTAAAGGTTGTTTTAACTGTCTTAAATTAGTCAAAGTTGCCATTTTTTCTTTAATTTCTGCTAAATTACCTTTTTCTAAGTGAAAAGTTCCTCCTAAAATCACATCTTTTGAATCTTGAACGAAAGAATGACGATAAGAAAAAGCCATTTCAGAATTAGAATAAGTTTTTAGCTGTCCAGCTGGAGTTAAAACGTCCACACTTTCTAAAACTTCACTAATATCGTGGTCATAGGCCCCTGCATTCATGAAAAGAGCCCCTCCCACAGATCCAGGAATTCCGCAAGCAAACTCTAAACCAGTTAAACTTTCATGTCCAGCTGCATAAGAAAGATCAATCAGTTTGGCTCCTGCTTCAGCGTACAAGGTATTTTCCCTTAATTCTTTAATTTCTTTTAACTCTGAAAGCATGAAAACAAAACCACGAATTCCCCCATCTTTCACGATTAAATTACTGGCATTTCCTAGAACAATCCAAGGAATATTATGCTCATTAGCATAAAGAATTGCTTTTTGTAATTCCTTTGTACTTTTAGGAAAAAGCAAATAATCCACTGGACCACCTGTTTTAGTAAAGGTGTATTTTTCTAAAGGTTCATCTTTATATATGGTTAATTCTTTTAAATCTTCTAAAATATTTTGTTTCATTATTTTAACTCCTTTTTTTTCATCACCCTATCTTACCACGAGTTAAAAAGAAGAGCTAGAGGAAAAGTCAGGCAAAAAAAGTGAGCAGACAAGGATCGGATTGTCTCACTCACTTTTAAATTAAAAATTAATATTCACTGGTGGATTTTTTCTTTTTGCGTTTACTCCGCAATTCTTGGCGCTTGGCTACTTTCGTTTGTTGCTGTTGATTTTTCTTAATAGCCGCTTTAATTTCTTTCTTGTACCCTGGTTTAATTTTTTTCTTTTTCTTTTTAACTAATCCTTTTAACGTAGGATCTAATTCTCTTCTCGCTGTATCTTGTCTTTTTTTCCGACGATTTCGATCAAAAGAATCTTCTAATTGTCCATTTTTAAAAGTTTTAGGAATAAAGGTAATTCCGTTATTTTCTAATTGGGCAATTAAATCTTCTTCCCCTGGAGAATAAAGGGTAATCGCGGTTCCTTTTAAATTATTTCGCCCCGTTCGACCAATTCGGTGAATGAAATAATCTAAATCTTGGGGAATATCGTCATTAATCACTAAAGAAATTCCTTCAATATCAATTCCTCTAGCAGCAAGATCTGTGGCTACAACATATTGGTAGTCAAGATTTTGAATTTGTTTCATCACCCGACGACGTTCTCTTGGTGGAAGATCTCCGTGAATTTTCGCCACTTTTAGATTTTTCCCTTGTAAAAATTCCGTCAACTCATCGACTCTTTGTTTTGTATTAGCAAAAACAAAAGCCAAATAAGGTTCCCCCATGGTTAAAAGATCATAAATTAAAGTATCTTTTTTCGCACTTTTTGTAGATAATAAAAAGTTTTCAATTTCTGGAGCAATTTTATTTTCAGGAGAAATTTCGACTATTTCAGGATTTTCTAAATATTTCTTTAAAAATGGTCGTAATTTTTCTGGAATCGTCGCTGAGAAAACTAAAAACTGACTATTTTTAGCAAAAAAGGCAGCAATAGCATCCACTTCTTTTAAAAAGCCAAAATCTAAGGTCATATCCGCTTCATCAACGACTAAGGCAAAGGCTTCATGAATATCTAAAGCTTGTTCTTTGATTAAATCCAAAATTCGTCCAGGTGTTCCAATGACAAGGTGAGGTTGGGCGTGATTTAATTTTTCTATTTGGCGTTTTTTATCTGTCCCACCAACAAAATTAGACACTCTAATTTCTTCAGGGGAATATTTAGCCAAAAAGCTCGCTTCTTTATAAATTTGTTGGGCTAACTCCCGACTTGGAGCAGTAATAACCACTTGGACGTGCTCTTTTTTTGGATCAATTTTTTCAAATAATGGAAGTAAAAAAGCATGGGTTTTCCCAGATCCTGTTTGAGATTGAGCTACAACACTCTTGTTTTTTTGAATCATGGGAATAATTTTTTCTTGCACTGGGGTTGCTTCAGCAAATTTTTTTCCTACTAAAGCCTCATTTAAAAATTCTGGAAATTGGAATATAGTAAAGTTCATAAAACCACCTCTTATTTTCTAACCTAGTTACATTTTTTCATATCAGTTGATTTTAACACAAATTTCTTCAGAACTACAGATTTTTAAAAGGCAAAATAGCAAACTTCTGTTATAATTACAAAAAGGAGGTCAGCTATGGAATATATTTTAGAAATTTTTATTTTGTTATTATTCATTAATACGATTGCAGCACTTATTACGGTTTTTCGCCGACCAAGATCCATTCAATCTGTTTTAGCTTGGATGATTGCCCTTGTTTTGCTTCCGGGAATTGGCTTTTTACTTTATGCTTTTTGCGGACGAGGCATTGATCAAGAAAGTATTTTAAAATTAACCCCAGAAGATATGTTAGACATTCAACGAATTGAAATGAAAGTGGAACAAGATGCCTTGGAATATTCCGGCTGGACCATTCCACCTTTAGACTCTAATGGACAAAAACTAGTGCGTTATTTAGAAAAGACCCAACAGTCTCCTTTTTCTCAAGGAAATGCTATTAATTTATATACTGACGGGAAAGATAAATTCGCCCAATTAGAAAAAGATATTTTAAACGCCAAAGAAACCGTCCACATTGAATACTACTCCTTTTACAATGACCGTTTAGGGAATAAAATTTTAAATGCTTTGGTCAATCGAGCTAAAGCTGGAGTAAAAGTGAGATTAATTTATGATCCTTGGGGTTCTCATGGAGCAACTAAAAAATGGTTTAAAGAATTAATGAGTTATGGTGGTGAAGTGGCTCCTTTTGTCACCTCAAAAAACGTTTTATTAAAAACTCGTTTAAATTATCACCTTCACCGAAAAATTGTCGTTATTGACGGAAAACTTTCTTGGACTGGTGGTTTTAATATTGCCGATCAATATGTAGGAGAAAATCCAAAATTTGGTTATTGGCGCGACTCTCACGCTCG
>CAMJVA010000163.1 GCA_946409145.1 uncultured Enterococcus sp.
AAATAGGAAAATGATCAATTTTTGCCACACCCATACCTTCATAAGTTAAATCAGCAATGGTTACTTCTAAAACATCATTTTTTTTAATTGGTTGTTCCATTATTTTCTCCTTTTTTTATATGTACAAAGTGAGTGGACCACTTGCCCACTCACTAGAGTTTATTCTTCTTCTGTTAATTCATCCACTTCATCCACAAAAGCTTTTGTGGCATCGTCGTATTCATTATCTCCATAAGCATCATCGGAAATATCTGTGACATTGGCAAAAAATTCAATGTGTTGTTTATGATTGATAAAAGTCATAGGCGCATTGCCTCCATACTCTCCATCTAAATTCATCATCATTGGTTTGTCTAAGTCTTTCGGGATGACTTTTAAAAAGTTGGTTTTTTTATAAATGACCCGAGGATCATTAACATGTTTTCCCCCTTTTAAGACTAATGCCACTAGATGAATCATTTCAAATAAATTAGCTGTTTTCACAATAATTAAAGAAAATTTTCCATCATCTAATTTAGCGTCTGGGGCAATTTGTTCAAAACCACCTACAGAATTAGTTAGGCCTAAGAAAAACATGGAACAAGGACCATCATAAACATCATCTTCAAATTCTAAGCGAACATCAATAGGTTTCACTCGTGGTAACATTTCAGCACCCTTTGCTAAATAAGCTAAATAGCCAAAAATAGTTTTCAGCTCAGAAGGTACCTCATAAGTCAGCTCCGTTAAATAACCTCCTGCTGCAATATTAATAAAGTAGCGGTCAGAAGCTTCCCCAATATCCATTTTAATGGTATCGCCTTTTGCGACAATTTCCGCTGCTTTTTTAATATTGTCTCGAGGAATTTTTAAAGCTCTAGCATAGTCATTAGTCGTTCCAGCAGGAATTACAGCCATTTTAGGACGATTTTCTAAAGGGGCAATACCATTCACCACTTCATTAATGGTTCCATCTCCTCCGGCTGCAACAATTAAATCAAACCCAGCAAGAGCAGCCCTAGTGGCTTCATTTTTAGCAGAGAATGGTTCTGGTGTTGTGGCATAAGCAGAAGTTTCATAACCGGCTTGTTCTAAAACAAGTAAAATATCCGCGAGATTACTTTTAACAATTTCTTTACCAGAAACAGGATTATAAATTAATCGAGCTTTCATTTTTTTTCCTACCTTTTCTCTAATTCACTCAACAATAATTCTGTTACCACTGTTGGATTGGCTTGTCCTTTAGTTTGTTTCATCATTTGTCCCACTAAGAATTTAATTGCCCGGTCTTTACCGTTTTTAAAGTCTTCAATAGATTGTTGATTATTATCTAACATTTCATTAATCATTGGAATTAATTGAGCAGGATCTGATAATTGAACTAAGCCATTTTTCTTCACATACTCTGCTGGTTTTTCCCCTTGTTCAATGGTTGCTTTAAAGACTTTTTTAGCAATTTTTGAAGAAATGGTTCCATCAGCAATTAATTGAATCATTTCTGCTAAGTTTTCTGGTGTTAATTTCGTTTCACTTAATTCTAATTTTTCCGCATTTAAGTAAGCAGAAACTTCTCCCATTAACCAGTTAGAAACTTGTTTAGCATCGGCACCTTTTTCAATCGTCGTTTCAAAAAAGTCGGACATTTCTTTAGTTAAAGTTAAGACCATAGCATCATATTCTGGTAAACCTAATTCATTAGTATAACGAGCGCGTCTTTCATTAGGTAAGGCTGGTAGACTTTCTTTCACTCGTTGAATCCATTCATCATCAATCACATAAGGTCCAAGATCTGGTTCAGGGAAGTAACGATAATCAGAAGCTCCTTCTTTCACCCGCATTAAAATAGTTTCCCCAGTGGTTTCATCAAAACGTCTTGTTTCTTGTTGAATAACGCCTCCTGAAAGTAAAACTTTTTCTTGGCGAACTTCTTCAAAAGCAAGACCTTTTTTCACATAGGATAAAGAGTTTAAGTTTTTAAGTTCTGTTTTAACCCCGAATTTTTCTTGTCCAAATGGACGAATGGAAAGGTTCGCATCACAACGCATGGAGCCTTCTTCCATTTTCACATCAGAAACTTCGGTAAATTGAATAATGGAACGTAAAGCGTCTAAATAAGCATAAGCTTCTTCTGGTGAGCGCATGTCTGCTTCTGAGACGATTTCAATTAAAGGCGTTCCTTGGCGATTTAAATCCACGTAAGAATAGCCATCGGTTTTGTGAGTATTTTTCCCAGCATCTTCTTCTAAATGAACGCGTTCAATGCGGATTTTTTTCTTTTCCCCATTAACTTCAATTTCAATCCAACCATTATAACCAATGGGTTGATCAAATTGGGAAATTTGATAGGCTTTAGGATTATCAGGATAAAAATAATTTTTCCGATCAAAGTGAGTTTCTTTGGCAATGGTGCAGTTTAAAGCAAGAGCGGCTTTCATTCCAAATTCTAAAGCTTGTTTATTTAAAACAGGTAACACCCCAGGATAGCCCCAGTCAATCACGTTAGTATTGGTATTTGGTTCAGCCCCAAAGTGAGCAGGGGTTGGGGAGAAAATTTTTGTATTGGTTTTAAGTTCCACATGGACTTCTAAACCGATAATGGTTTCAAAATTGGCACTCATTTATTTACCCCCTAAAATCGTTGGTTTTTGCAAATGATAATTCGTTACTGCTTCAAAAGCTGCAGCTGCTTGATACATCGTCGTTTCTTCAAATGGTTTACCAATAATTTGCAAACCAACAGGAAGACCTTCAGAAAATCCTCCAGGAATGCTCATTCCAGGAAGACCAGCTAAGTTCACTGGAATTGTTAAAATATCGGCTTGATACATAGTTAAAGGATCTTTTAAATTATCTCCAAAAGAAAAAGCGACAGTAGGAGAAGTTGGTCCAATAATGAGATCAAATTCTTCAAAGACTTTTTTGAAATCATTCACAATTAATGTTCTTACTTGAGCGGCTTTTTTAAAATAAGCATCATAATATCCAGAAGATAAGGAATAGGTTCCTAACATAATCCGGCGTTTTACTTCCATGCCAAAACCTTCTGAACGAGATTTCACATAAACATCTTCAAGATTTTCAATATCTTCTGCTCTAAAACCATAACGAATACCGTCAAAACGTTGAAGATTAGAACTTGCTTCTGAAGAGGCCATAATGTAATACACAGCAACGCCATATTTAGAATAAGGCAAAGACACTTCTTCTACTGTTGCTCCTAATTTTTTAAACGTTTCTACCGCTTCTAAAATAGCTTTTTTAACTCCAGGTTCTACTCCTTCACCAATATATTCTTTTGGTAAAGCAATTTTCATTCCTTTAATCTCTTGACCAATTTTTTTAGAAAAATCTGGAACAGATCTCCCTGAACTAGTGGCATCTTTTTCATCTAAACCAGAAATAGCATTTAAAACAAGGGCATTATCTTTTACATTTCTAGTTAAAGGTCCAATTTGATCTAAACTTGACGCAAAGGCAATTAAACCATAGCGAGAAACACGACCATAAGTGGGTTTCATTCCTACAATGCCATTAAAGGCTGCTGGTTGTCTAATGGAACCCCCTGTGTCACTTCCAAGAGAAACTGGAATTTCTCCAGCTGCGACACTG
>CAMJVA010000164.1 GCA_946409145.1 uncultured Enterococcus sp.
TATTTAGAAAGTTGGAGTGCTTGGGCAATGGAAGATTTACCTCGTTGCCAAGAGGGCGCTATGGAACATTTAACTTATGGTGAAGAAAATGTAGAACAAATGTGGGACGATACGTTAATGATGACAGTTTTACCTTTAGCTAAAATTGGCAAACTGTTAAATCGTAAAGATTACATTGAAGAAGCAAAGCGTCAATTTATGGTCCATACAAAATATTTAGCAGATAGAGAAACTGGACTTTGGTTCCATGGATTTACTTTTAAAGAGAAAAATCATTTTGCTAATGCTTTATGGGCAAGAGGAAATTGCTGGATTACTATTGCCATTCCAGAAATTATCGATATTTTAGAATTAACTCCTGATGATGGTTTGTATCTCTTCTTAGTAGAAACACTAAAAAGCCAAGTGAAAACTTTAGCTAAATTGCAACATGAAAGTGGACTATGGTCAACCTTACTAATGGATCCAGAAAGTTATGAAGAATCTTCTGCTACTGCTGGTTTTGCTTATGGAATTTTAAAAGCTGTAAGAAAAGGATATTTAGATAAAAAATATCAAGAAGTTGGAGAAAATGCTATTGCTGCTCTACTAGGAAAAATCGATGAAACAGGAGAAGTAAAAGATGTTTCTGTTGGAACTGGTATGGGGGAAGATCTTGATTATTATCGCAATATTGCTATTACTGCCATGCCTTATGGGCAATCTTTAGTAGTGCTTGCTTTTAGCGAATACTTATACGATTTCATTTAAGGAGAAATTATGAAAATTTTACTAGCTGGTGACTCGACAGTTGCTAATTATATTTCTGAAAGATCCCCAATGAAAGGCTGGGGAGAGTCTTTAGGAGAAATTTTAAAAGATAAGTTTCCTAAAGTTGAAGTTTTAAATTTTGCTAAAAATGGTGCGTCGACAACTTCTTTTTTGCAAGAAAATTATTTTGCAAATTTATTAAAAAAAGTTGCAGCTAAAGATTTAGTCTTATTCCAATTTGGTCATAATGACCAAGCTGGCGTTCCCATGACTGATTATTATAAAAATTTACAATTCATGATTCATAAAGTGAAAGAAGCTGGAGGGAAAAGTATTTTATGTACCCCAGTGGAAAGAAGAAATTTTGTTGCAGGAAAATTTGTTAAAACTTTAGGAGAATATACTCCAGTTTTAAATAAATTAGCTAAAGAAGAAGAAGTTCCCGTTTTTGATTTAAATCAATATACTGCATCTCTTTACGCATCTTTAGGTGAAAAAAATAGTCGTCAACTTTTTGCTCATTTTTCCCCCTCAAAAAATTACCCAGTAGGAAATGCTGATAACACTCATTTTTCTAGTAATGGAGCAGGAGAGATTGCGTCTTATGTTTCTTTACGATTAAAAGAATATTTATCAGATGAACCATTGTTTGATGAAGTTTATTACGGCGCATGTATGTATCCTGAATTGTGGGATATGGAGACTTTAAAACAAGATATTAAATTAATGAAAAAAATTGGGATGAATTTTGCTAGAATTGGAGAATTTGTTTGGAGTTCTTTAGAACCTGAGGAAGGTCATTATGATTTTTCTTTACTAGAAAGTTCTTTAAAACTTTACCAAGAAAATGGTATTGCTGTTTGTCTATGTGTTCCAACACCAACACCACCAAGATGGATGAGCTTTAATCATGAGGAACGTCTGATTAAAAACATTGATGACACTGTAATGGTTCACGGTTCTCGTCAGCAAGTGTGCACTAATAATGAATATTTTCGAAAAAAAGCATATGCGTTAACAGAAAAAATTGGCGAGATTGCTGAAAAATATGACAATGTAATTGCTATTCAGTTAGACAATGAATTTAAATGTCATGTGGATTTATGCTTCTGTGATACTTGTGAGAAAAAATGGCATGAATGGCTAAAAAATGAATATATAGAAATAGAAAATATGAATGAAGCTTGGGGTACGAAAATTTGGAGTGAAGAATATGCTTCCTTTGAAGAAGTTGTTATGCCAAAGAAAACACCTTTTGTTCACAATTCTTCTTTAATGAATGCTTTTAGAAAATTCACCGCTCAAACAGTAAATGAATTTGCTCATGGTTTATGTGACCATCTTCGAATGAAAACCTCTGTACCAATTACTCACAATACGGCTTTTGGATTTAATTTATTAAATGAAGAATTATTTAAAGATTTAGATGTGGTAGGTTGTGATACTTACCCAAGTAGTGATAATTATCCTGCCTTTTTACTAAATATGGATACTTGGCGAAATATGCGAAAAAACACTCAAGAAGTGTTGCTTTTAGAAACCTCCACTTCTCATGTGGGATATATTGAAAATTATGTTCAGCCTCATCCAAAAGGTTTTGTAACTACAGAAGTTTTCACGGGTTTTGCTGGAGGGTTAAAAACATTTAGTTACTGGCATTTTAGAGGCCACGCTTATGGAGTAGAACAAAATCATAGTACGGTGATTACTTCTTGGGGTGAACCGGGCATGGGCTATGAAGAAGTTGTTTCCAGTGGAGAACTTGTTGAAAAAATGCGTCCCCATTTAAAGAAAAGTCAATTACAAAGAGCAAATATTGGAGTTGTTTTTTCTGATGACGCTAAGCGAGTTTTCAATGTGGAAACAGGGGGAATTTATAATTATCGTCAATTAATTTCCACTTTTCACGCGAGTCTAGTTTATGCAGGAATTAATTGTGAACTTATTCCAGAAAATGCCGATTTTTCTTCTTACAATGTTTTATTTGTTCCTTTTGTGAGAAATATTTCTAAAACAATGCTAGAAAAAATTAAAGCATTCCAAAAAACTGGCGGAAAATTAATTTTGGGCCCAATGACTGGAGATCGTACTGAAGAGTTAACTTGGCCCAAAAATAATGGTCTGGGAGATTTAGGAGAGTATTTAGGCTTAAGTAAAATTAATCAATTTGTGGATCGACAAGAAAAATACACTTTAACTTTTAATGGACAAGACACAAAAGTTTACGGTTTAATTACTAGTTTCACTCCAGAAAAAGATTGGAAAATTTTAGGAACTTTAAATGAAAAATGTGTCATGGCTCAAAAAGATAATACGTATTACTTTGGAACATTGCCTAAAGAGTATGAAAAAAATGAAGTGTGGCTAAACTTCTTAAAAGAAGAAATCTTACCACTAGAAAAAAGTTTCTCTGAGATTGTTGTAACCCAATCTTGTGTGAAATATCCTCGAGAAACAAAAGATAGTGTGCAATATTATGTAGCAAACATGGGAAGCAAAGATGCTCAATTTGAACTTAAAAAACCAGGGAAAGATTTGTTAACTGGAGAAAGCTTTGCAAAAATGACACACATTTTAAAACCATATGAATGTGTGATTTTGAATATAGCAAAAGAGGCGTAATTTATGATTCAGCTAAGAGAAATTAAATCACAAGAAGTGACCATTACATGGGATAATTTTGGTTTAGAAAAAAATTATGAAATTTTTTGGTCGGATAAAAATTTATCTACTTCAACTTTTGTATCAGTAGGTAAAACAAATGAAAATGAATTTACCTTAAAAAAAGCGACGCACGTCCCACATTATTTAAAA
>CAMJVA010000165.1 GCA_946409145.1 uncultured Enterococcus sp.
AACAAGACGCCCATATATAAAGCTTCTTTTTCTTCTTCTTTAATGGTCGCGTATTTTAATTGTGGAAGTTCATCCATAAGATAAAGGGCAGTATCCATTAAATGAATAAATAAATCATAAGCTTGAAAAGTTGTTGTCCCAGAAGTTTTAATGCGGTTTTTTTGGAGATAAAAATGGTCACAAGACGCTTCTTTTAAAGGGTGTAATAAGGGCACGTAACGCCGATTAAATCCCACATAAAAGGGTACTTGTTTTTCCTTGGCCAACTGAATTAAATACTCAACTTCAGCAATATTTTCACTAATGGGTTTATCGACATAGGTAGGAATTCCCTGACTAATTAAAGCTTTACAATATGCAAAATGGGTCTGGGTGGCTGTGTGAACAAAAGCTGCTTGAAAATCTTTTTGCAACACACTAGCTAAATCTTTTTCTATCCCTGAAAATCCGTATTTTTCTTGCAAAAACATAGCCTTCTTTTCATCTCTTGAAACTAAGTAAACTTCTAATTTATCTTGCATGGCACTGAACAATGGCAAATAAACTTTTTGGGCAATACCTCCAAGACCAAAAACGGCAATTTTCATAAAAAAACTTCCTTTCTACATTTTTACTTAAAGTTTGCTACAATAGCAATAGAATTATTCTTAGGAGGAACCATGTTGAAATTTATTTCTTGGAATGTTAATGGCTTAAGAGCCCTTATGAAAAAAGATTTTTTAGATATTTTTACTACTTTAGATGCGGACTTTTTTTGTTTGCAAGAAACAAAAATGCAAGCCGGTCAACTGGAAATTGATTTACCGGGTTATGAACAATATTATAACTATGCTGTGAAAAAAGGCTACTCTGGAACAGCTATTTTTACTAAACATCACCCGCTTAGTGTCTCTTATGGAATTGGAGAAGAAATTCACGACCAAGAAGGACGAGTCATTACGTTAGAATACCCAGAATTTTTCTTAGTCACTTGTTATACCCCAAACTCCCAAAATGAATTAAAACGTCTGGCTTATCGCATGGAATTTGAAGAAAGCTTTAGAAATTATTTAAATCATTTAAAAGAAACTAAAGCTGTCATCGTTTGTGGGGATTTAAATGTGGCTCATGAAAATATTGACCTTAAAAATTGGAAAACCAACCAAAAAAATGCCGGCTTTACTGTAGAAGAAAGGGAAAAATTTTCCCTTTTGCTCAATAGTGGCTTTGTGGATACTTTCCGCTTTTTACATCCAGAAGAAGCGAAATATTCTTGGTGGAGTTACCGCTTTAATGCACGAAAAAATAATGCAGGTTGGCGAATTGACTATTTCTTAACTTCGGATAATTTAAAAAAACAAATTACAGAAGCTGATATTTTAACGGACATTTTTGGTTCAGATCACTGTCCGGTTTTGTTAGAATTAAACCTATAGGTAGGAGCTTTATATGAATTTTATTGCCATGGATTTTGAAACGGCCAATTATTCTCCTGAATCTGCCTGTTCTTTGGCTCTTGTTATGGTCCAACAAGACAAAATTGTCGGAGAATACTATCAATTAATTAATCCAAAGATGCCTTTTTATTCCCGAAACATTCAAATTCACGGCATTCGGGAAGAAGATGTAAAAGACGCCCCCACTTTTCCTGAAATGTGGGCAGAAATTGCTCATTTATATCAAGAACATCACCTTATTGCCGCCCACAATGCTCCTTTTGATAATGGGGTTTTAAGAGCTTGCTTGAAAAAATATGAGTTAACTGTTCCAAAATATTTATCCATTGATACGGTTAAAACCTCCAAAAAATTATTTCCTACTTGGGATAATCATCGCTTAGATAATTGTTGTAAAAATTTAAACATTACTTTGTTACATCACCACGATGCCTTAGAAGATTCAAGAGCCTGCGCCGAAATTTTGCTTAAAGAGAGTCAACTTTTTGGCCCTAGTGCTTTAAAACCCTTTGCTAAAGTGGAAAATTAAAAAAACTGTCCTAACTTTTCTCATTTTTCATAAAAGTTAGGACAGTTTTTTTAGGCAAAAATTTTGGCTAAAACAAACACATCGTCATAGGTCCCATTTAAATGTCTCACACCATTTTTCAAACACCCTTCTTTAGAAAAGCCTAATTTTTCATATAAGTGAAGTGCTGGAAGATTTTTCTTTTGAACATAAATTTCTAACCGCGTTAAAGAGGAATAGTTTTCCGCCCAGTAAAGCGCCTCATCTAAAAGGGTTTCTCCGATTTTTTGTCGCCAATATTCTTTTTTTACACTAATTCCTAATTCTCCAATGTGTTCTCGTAAAGTTTCATTGGTTCCATTAATGTTCACCATGCCCACAATTTTATTTTTATCCATGGCTAATAAAATGAAATAATTAGGAGATTCTTTAATCCACTCTAAAGCTGTTTCGTATTGGCTTAAAGAAATATCTAAATCATTTAACAGTAAAAAAGGAGATTCTTTTTGAACTTCTTTTAAGTAATTTAAAATATTTTCTCCATCTTCACTTTGAGCTTCTTTAAAGAAAATGTCAGTCATTATATTCTCCAATTTTTCTTAAATAGTCAGCACTTTTTTCTCCAAAGGCTTTTAAATGTAAGGTTCTTTTAGTTTCGCCGTCTTTTTCAAACGTAATTTGCAAATAATCCTTAGGAAATTCCTCTAAGAGATTCCCCCATTCAATAACCACCACCCCTTCTCCTTCAAAATATTCTTCCAGACCAAGATCATCGTTATTTCCTTCTAAACGGTATAAATCCATATGATAAAAGGGTAACCGACCTTCTTCATATTCCCGAATAATCGTATAGCTAGGAGATTTTATCATTCTTTTAATAGTTAATCCTTTGCCAAAACCCTTGGTAAAAGTTGTCTTCCCTGCACCTAAATCCCCAATTAAAATAATAATTTGTCCAGAGGTCACTATTTCCCCTAATTTTTCAGCAAAATTTTCTGTTAGTTCAGGAGTATCAAAAGTAAACTGTCGCTCCATTTTAATCAACCTTCCATTTGTTAATACTATCAATATACCACAAAAAAAGGACCAGAAAAAAATACTTTCTCTGGTCCTTTCCCCTTATTTTTCAAAAAATTGAGCACAGGTTAAAGCGTGGGCCCCATAAGCTGTAGCAGGTCCTCCACCCATGACAATGGACACTTCAATTGTCTCTGCTATTTCTTCATAAGTCGCTCCTTGACGATAACATGCTCGAACGTGAGACATGATGCAATCTTCACAGCGAATGGCCACAGAAATCCCTAGAGCCATTAACTCTTTGTTTTTTCCAGAAATAGCACCTTCTTTAAAGGCATGACCGTGCATTTGATAAAAATCTCTCATTACTTCAGGAGCACTTTCTTTTAAATTTTGCGCCTCTTCTTTCATTCGGGCATATTCTTCTTTAAAATCTTTCACTATCCTTACCTCCTCATTTAAATTTTAAACAACTGTCTTTTCTTGACTGAAAAAATCCAAAAGCGCTTCTTTATAAGAAACTGGGATATTTTCAGGAAAATTTTGTTGTTTAAACCAG
>CAMJVA010000166.1 GCA_946409145.1 uncultured Enterococcus sp.
AGGGGCATAATCATCTTTTACTCCAAGTAAAAAGACTTGATCTTTGGCTCCCCTTAAGAAAGGATATTTTTCTAAAAATAAAATTAAATCCACAATTCTCGCCATCATATATGGAACAACAGTGACTTTAGCGTAAGGTTCGTCTAACAAATAACTTAAAGAATGCTCAGAATTTGGCATTTCACAAATAAATTTCGCAAAAGCGGAATCGTGAGATAAAATAAAGCGTCCTAAACCGTGAAAAGCATTAGGGGTTAAATAATTCCATTCCACCACTTTAAAAGTATCTAAATGACGTTCATAAACTACATAACCTTCTGCTTGTTTTTCCTCATTAAAATAAACGGCATAATTTCTTTCTTTATTTTTAGATAAAATATAATGCCACCACCAGTCTTCCCGAAGGAGACCCCCGCGTTTATTGTGGGCATCTTTTCCATAAAGTTCTTTTAAATAAGGGGTGACTTCTTTTAATTTCATCCGCTTAACAAAACCTGGAGCTTTAATGCTTTTTGGCAGACTATGAGAAGATAGTTCATAATTCAGATTTTCAAAGACTTGTTCATAGCCAAATTGCCGATAAAAACCATAAGAAAATGGCGCTAAATAAGACAAGGCTAAATTATTTTTTTGCATGTCAGCAATAATTTGCCGCATGGTTTCTTTAATGCCCCCTTGTCCTCTGAATTCTGGATAACTAGAGACATATCCAATGCCTCCCATTTTATAACTTGTTCCGTGAAAATTAACTTGAAATGGCGTACACATTACTTGAGAAGCTAGTTTATCTTCAATAAATAAACCATAATTCCAAGAATGGTCTGCTAAACGAGCAAAGTGTTCTCTTCTTTCCACACTTGGTTCTTTATTAAAAGCATAACAAGCCAATTTAAACATGGCTTCAGTTTCCATTTTTCCCAATCGGCGGATATCTTTAGTCATGGAAAAATCTCTCCCTTACGTTTACTTTGCACTTTATAGTAGCATGTTTACCCTAAGTTTTCACTGAAAAATAGGGAAAAAGATATTTCTCTAAAAAAATTTAATTAATAGCGCTGAACTTTTTTCTCTCCATGATGTCTTTCATAATAATAATAGGTGGCAAAGTGGTGAGCGAGTAACCATTTTTTTACCGTCCCTGCTCCTGGAAAATGTTTCTGTTCCACACTTTTATACACTTCTTTTAAAAAGGGAGAAAAATAAGTAACCCCTTGATACTTATCCATCCAAGTACATAATTTCTTTCCACAACTTAAAAATTTTTCGTTCACTTTTCCAAAACCTTCATTGTTATCGCTTTGAAAATATTTAATTCGAAAATTATTAAAAGGATCAAGATAAACCACCGGCAACGTCATGACTTTTTCTGGATAACCTTTGTCCGTATAAAAACTACCGTCAATACTATAATCAGAAAAACCCATAAATCCATCTTCTTTAAAGTAAAGGTGATCATCAGAAAAAAAGGCATCTTCTCCTTGATTTTTATTGTAATAATCAGCAAGAAAAATTTCCTTTTCCCCAGTGGGAAAAATCGTTTCTGTTACTAATAAGTCTTCTAAGAATAACTTTTTTTCGGTAAAAAAAGCCCTTTTATAAAAAGGACTTTCGGTTTTAATTGGATACAATTTGTCAGAAATTTTACCATATTGTCCCACACTAGGATTTTCAATAACATAATAAAAATGCCCTGCTTCATCAAATAATTCCAAAGTTTTTGTAAGAATTTTAGCATCCTTAATTGGCTCAAACACCGGAATTAAGGTCTCACTTAATAAGTTTTCTTTTATTAGTAATTGAAGGGCAAGCAAATTAAATTGTTTCGTGCGAATAATTGGATAGTACATGGTTTCTCCTTAATTTAAAGGTCTGGTTTTTCGGCGATAGGTTTTAAATTTTTTTCTTAATTGAGTTAATTGCTCTTTTAAAAAGATATTTTCTGTGGACAACTGGCCTATTTTTTCTGTGGAAAAAGTTGCCAATAATGCTCCTTGTAATTCTTCTTCATTTAAACGCAGACTTAATTCCTTTAATAATTTTTCCGTGGGTACGTGTTGTAGACCTTTTTCTACTCGTTTAGCCTTTGTGACTTCTCGTTGTAAACTGTGGAGAAAAAAAGAAAAGAACACGTCTTTAGTCAGTAAGGGTACTTGTCGTTTTGGTTTTTTCACTGTGGTTAAAAATCCTGGGACAGGTAAATTGACTTCCTCACTAACAAAAGGACGGTAGACTAAAACACCAATTTCTTCGGGAATCTCCTCTTTTACTTGTTCATACAAAGGAAAAGGCAGGACAAAATAATTCAAGTGTCCAGAAAAAGTAAGCCGGGCTTTGGAGCGAAAATCGCTTTTGCTGACTTTAATCTCGTAACAACGAAAAATATAATCGCCATTTTTCATTTCAATACTTAAAGTATCCACAATTCCTAAATCCTCTGGCAAAGAGACTTCTTCTACTACAGCGTAATTTTGTTCTAAACAATAATTATAAAGAGTTTCTTCAATATCTAAAGTTAATTGTGTTTTCATATTAATAGGCCAAAGAATTTTCTGTAAAATAATCAGGATAGGCTTCAATGACTGCTTGTTTTTCTTCTAACATCATATGCAAATGCAACGTTAATAAAAAATCAATTTCGTCAGTGTTACGCTCTTGAATAGCCAAAAGCATGGCGTAATGTTGATCCATAATCCCTTCCCATTTTAAATCACTAACAGTTAAACGTAACCAGCGAAAACGATCTAAATGCGTATTATTACTATCTAACCAATGCCAAATTTCCAAGCGACCACAAATTTCAAAACACGTTTGATGAAACACATTGTCAAAGTGAAAGAAAGCTTCCCGGTCTTGTCTTAAAGCAGCATTTCCTTGTTCTTCTAAAATTGCTTCTAAAATTTTCTTTCCTTTTTTATCAATTTTTGCCGTGGTTTCAATGAATATTTTTCGCTCTAACTGCTCTCTAACAAAGCGAGCATTGTCCGCTGATTGCAGATCAATTTTTGAAACATAAGTCCCACTTTGAGGAATGGCATAAATTAATTTTTGTTTTCTAAGTTGTAATAAGGATTCACGAATAGGTGTCCGTCCAATATGCAAACGTTCTTCTAATTCTTTTTCAGAAATTTTTCTTCCTGGGGCTAATTCCCCGTAAATAATCATTTTTCGAATAGCGTCATAGGCTTGTTCTTGCAGGCTTACTACTTCCATTTTTATTATCCTTCTTTAAAATATTTATTAATAAAACTATTATATCAGATTTCATTTAATTGAACAAAGTCAGTTTTTTTATTTTCAAAATTCAAGTGAAAGCGATTGACAAGGGCATATTTTTCTCTATAATTAGACTTGTATACACGACTAATATATCAGTTTGCAAGGAGGATAAAAATGATTCAACTAAAAAAAGACTGGACTGAGCAAAAAGAAGCTTATGAAAAAGCAGGCATTCAGTTACCAAAAGCACCTCTTCCTGAAGGTCGCACTCAATGGATTCACTTTG
>CAMJVA010000167.1 GCA_946409145.1 uncultured Enterococcus sp.
TTAATTCAAATTTTTCATCTAAATGATGCTCTCCCCAATCACACATGAGTTCTAATAAGGGCCACAAGGTTTTTCCTTTTTCACTAATCGCATATTCTACTTTAGGCGGCACTTCTGGAAAAACATGACGTGAAACCAGCTGATCCTTTTGTAATTCTTTCAATTGATTGGTCAAGGTTTTTTGAGATATTTGGGGCATTTCTCTTTTTAATTCAGTAAAACGTTTTGGCCCATTGTCGATTAAAATATATAAAATTAAAGGCTTGTACTTTCCCCCAATCACTTTCAACGTTACTTCCATTTCACAACTTACTTTTATTTTATCCATTTAAAGGTTACCTCCATTACACTAAGGGAAAAAAATGTGCCTTATTGACGGCGTTTTTGTCCGTTGCTATACTTCTTTTGTCATACTATAGGCTATTTAAAAAGTAAAATCAACTGAGAGGAAAATAAAAATGAAACAAAGAGAATTTAAAAAAATAAACGCTCCTGTATCAGAAATCGGACTAGGCACATGGCAACTGGGAACAAAATGGGGAGAAGCCTTTAATCCTGATGAAGCTTTAAAAATCCTCGAAACAGCGGCTGAAAATAAAATTAATTTTATTGATACCGCCGATATTTATAATGATGGCAACAGTGAAAAAGCTATTGGACAATTTATGAAAAACGTGCCTACTGATTTTTTTGTCTCCACCAAATGTGGTCGCGGTCTTAATCCTCACGCAGCCCAAATGTATACTCCTGAAGCGGTGGAAAATTTTGCCAATCATAGTCTCAAACGTTTGCAAGTAGAACGCTTAGATATGTTGTTACTCCACTGTCCCCCAACTTCTGTTTATAAAAAAGATGAAATTTTTACGAAACTAGACAAAATGCAGCAAGCAGGTAAAATTCGTTCTTACGGTGTCAGTGTGGAAAAAGTTTCTGAAGCATTAACAGCTGCTGAATATCCCATTACAGCGGTGGAAATTATTTTTAATATGTTCCGCTTAAAACCAAAGGAAATATTTTCCACTCTCCAAGAAAAAAATATCGGCGTCATTGCCCGAGTTCCTTTAGCCAGTGGTTTATTAACTGGAAAATACACCAAAGACACTACTTTTTCAAAAGCCGATCACAGAAGTTACAATCGTCACGGGGAAGCCTTTGATAAAGGAGAAACTTTCTCTGGAGTAGATTATGACTTGGGACTTAAAGCAGTGAAAGAATTAAAAAAATTATTCCAAACAGATAATTTAATTCCTTACGCTTTAAAATGGATTTTAATGCATGAAGCAGTGACAACTGTTATTCCAGGAGCTAGTAAAAATTCCCAAGTGATTTCTAATGTGGCAGCAGCGGCTATTCCTGATTTAACCCCTAGTCAAATGGCTGGAGTTGAAAAAATTTACAATCACTATCTCAAAAGTCAAGTCCATGAAAATTGGTAAAGACTAATCCCAAAAATAAAAATACTCATAGAGACAGTCTATGAAGATAGTTTATAAAGACAGTTTATAAATATAGTCTCTGGAAATAGTCTATGAAGGTATTTTCTGAAGACAGCTCATTAAGACAGTCCGCAGTTTAAAAAGACTACTAGGTCCATTTTCTAGTAGTCTTTTTATGTTCACCAATTTATTGACTCTTACCTAACTATTTTATTTTCGCACCAATTTTTCTTTAACGCCCTTGTGCTTTGTTATAAAGTCCTTTATTATTAAATAACTAAATCAATTCAAAAGTCCTTTTGGTCTTTTTTGTTTTGTAAAAAAGGAGTGTTTCAAATCAAGGGTTACATCACCATGTTACAAGAAGAATTTCGTCATTATTCAGGAAAAAAATTACAAAAAGATCTTTTAGCAGGACTAACGGTAGCAGCAGTTGCGCTACCGTTAGCTTTGGCTTTTGGAGTTTCTAGTGGTGCTGATGCTGCTTCAGGAATGATTACTGCTATTATCGCCGGAGTAGTTATTGGCAGTCTTTCAGGGGGATTTTATCAAATTTCTGGTCCCACTGGAGCCATGGCCGCTATTTTAACTGGATTAATTGCGACTCAAGGTTTAACAGGGGTTCTAGCAGCTACTTTTTTAGCGGGAATTTTCCTCCTTCTAGCAGGACTTTTAAAATTAGGTAACTTAACTTCTTTTATTCCAGCTCCCGTCATTACAGGATTTACTTCTGGTATTGCGATTATTATTGCTTTAGGACAAATCGACAATTTTTTAGGTACAACTTCTTCAGGAGATAATCCTTTTGAAAAAATCATGAGTTACACTAAAAACTTCACGCCAAATGGGACGACTTTCTTCTTAGGAATGATTATTTTACTGGTCATGATTTTTTATCCGAAAAAATGGAGTAAAACTCTTCCTGCTTCTTTAGCTGCTATTATTTTAGGAACCTTACTCACTTTTATTTTGAAACTTCCTGTGGCCACCGTGGGAAAAATCCCTACCTCTTTATTTACAGAAAATCGTCTCCACTTCTCTTCTCTTAATTTTTCTTTATTAAAAAACGTTCTGACTCCTGCCATTAGTATTGCTATGCTTGGAATGATCGAAAGTTTACTATGCGGGGCATCTGCTGGGCGAATGACCGGAAAAGACTTAAATAGTAATCAAGAACTTATTGCTCAAGGAGTTGGCAATATTATCCTACCTTTTTTTGGTGGTATTCCCGCTACAGCAGCTATTGCTAGAACAAGTGTGGCGATTAAGTCTGGGGCAAAGACACGTTTAGCAGGAATTTTTCACGCTTTATTCTTATTGCTCTCTATGCTTTTACTCGCTCCCGTGATGTCACAAATTCCCATGGCCGCTTTAGCCAGTGTCTTACTGGTTACAAGTTGGAAAATGCATGAATGGGAAACCATAAAAAAAATGATTCGTAAGAAAAATACCACAGCCCTTCTTTTATTTTTCCTAACCATGTTCAGTACGATTATTTTTGACTTAAGTATTGCCATTGTCATTGGTATTATTTTCAGTTGTATTTTCTTTATTTTAAAAAGTGCTAAGATTTCCATTACTGTTGAAAAAATTGATTGGGCAAGAATGAATTTGTCCCAAGTAGAAAAAGGAGAAGATTGGTCAGTTATGTATATTTCAGGCCCCTTATTTTTCATGACGGCTAATCAATTAAAAAAAGAATTAGACAACTTAGTGAATGAAAAAGGACTCATTTTCTCTTTACGTGGTGTTCCTAATATTGATATGACTGCTTTAGATGTTTTTTCTGATTATATGGCTGTGGCTAAAGAAAACGGTCAAACCTTAGTCTTTACCTCTATGCAACCAGAAGTCAAAACCCAATGTCATAAATTATGGGAAGAACATTCTTATAAACCTTATGAATATCCTACAGTTGCTCATGCCTTACACGATCTTTACCACGCTTAAAAATATCTAAAACACTATTGCTAATTAAATTGGGTCTATGATATTTAGTGTTGTTACTCAACTTGAGTGAGAATACTAAAT
>CAMJVA010000168.1 GCA_946409145.1 uncultured Enterococcus sp.
CTTAGAAGTCATGGGAGAAGATTATACTAGTCATGTGAAAGAAGCATTTTCTAATCGCTGGATTGATGTAGAGGAAAATATTGGAAAAAGAAGTGGGGCTTATTCTTCTGGAAGTTATGACACTAATCCTTATATTTTATTAAACTGGCATGATAGTTTGGATCAAATGTATACTTTAATTCACGAAATGGGACATTCCATTCACAGTTACTATACTCGCCACAATCAACCTTATGTGTACGGAGATTATTCTATTTTCTTAGCCGAAATTGCCTCAACGACGAATGAAAATCTGTTAACAGAATATCTTTTAGAAACAGAAAAGGATCCAAAAGTAAAAGCTTATATTTTAAATCATTATTTAGATGGTTTTAAAGGAACGGTTTTCCGCCAAAGTCAATTTGCCGAATTTGAACACTTTATTCATCAAGAAGATCAAAAAGGAAATCCTTTAACCAGTGAATTTTTAAATGAATTTTACGGTAATTTAAATGCTACTTATTATGGTGACGCTGTGGAAAAAGACCCTGAAATTGCGTTAGAGTGGTCAAGAATTCCTCATTTTTACTATAATTACTATGTGTATCAATATGCTACAGGTTTTTGTGCTGCGGCTGCCTTATCCCAAAAAATTTGGCAAAAAGAAGATGGAGCTTTAGAAAATTATTTGGCTTATTTAAAAGCTGGTAATTCTGATTTTCCAATTGAAGTCATGAAAAAAGCTGGAGTCGATATGACCCAAGCAACCTATTTAAAAGATGCGTTTAAAGTTTTTGCCGCACGTTTAGATGAATTAGAAGCATTAATTAAAGAAATCAAATAAAATAAAATGAAATAAGTCGAAGACAAGGCCAGAAAAAAGCTGGCTTGTATTCGACTTATTTCTTGAAAAATAAAGAAGGAATTTTAGTGTCAATGACAATTCACTCAGCCAAAGAAGCTATTGCTTGGATTCACAGCCGTCTAAAATTTGGAGCAAGACCAGGTTTGCTTCGGGTCAAAGAATTATTACGACGGTTAGATCACCCAGAAAATGGGCAAAATTTTATTCATATTGCTGGAACCAATGGGAAAGGATCCACCACTGCCTTTTTAGCAGAAATGCTTAAAAAAAGTGGTTTGAATGTGGGAACGTTTACCTCTCCTTACATTGTTAAATTTAATGAACGTATTCAAATTAACGGAAATTTTATTTCAGATGAAGAGTTGCTTTCCTTAGTTCAAAAAGTAAAACCTTTAGTAGATGAAATGGATCAAGAAGAGACTTTTTCTGGGATAACCGAATTTGAAATTAATACGGTTTTAGGATTTTTATATTTTAAAGATCAAGTAGACGTGGCTATTATTGAAGTGGGACTTGGAGGACTATTAGATAGTACCAATGTTTTAACTCCGCGCCTTTCTGGAATCACCACCATTGGATTAGATCATATGAAAATTCTCGGGAATACGTTAGCCGAAATTGCTTACCAAAAAGCGGGGATTATTAAAGAAAATATTCCCGTTGTTGTAGGCAATGTTGCTAAAAATCCCCTGGAAGTCATTCAAAAAGTAGCCAATGAAAAAAATAGTTCTCTTAGTCTTTACAAAAGAGATTATCAAGGGACTTTTTTAAAAGATTTACCTACAGGAGAACTGTTTTCTTATGAAGATGAACAAGTGAATCTCCCTCATTTAGAAATTTCTTTAATTGGTCGTCATCAAGTGGAAAATGCTGCCATGGCAGTGAGATTATTTTTAGAATACTGCCACATCACCCAGTGGCCTTTTAAAGAAAGTGATATTAAATATGGCTTAAAACACACTTTTTGGCCAGCGCGTATGGAGCTTTTAAATCAAGAACCTCTTATTTTTTTAGATGGGGCCCATAATGATCACGCGGTGAAACGTCTAGTGGATAATATGAAAATGTTTAAAGGAAGAGAAATTTTCATATTATATTCTGCTTTAAAAAGAAAAGATATTACTGAAATGTTAGCCGATTTAAAAAAAATCCCTCACAGTCATTTAGTTGTAACAACCTTTGACTATCCAGAAACTTTAACAAAAGAAGATTTAGCTTCTTTAAAAGAACAAGGCTATGAAATTGCAGAAAATTGGGAAGAAGGATTAGGAAAAATCATTCAACAAATGGATGAAGAAGATGTTTTAGTGATTACAGGTTCTTTATATTTTTCTTCTTTAGTGCGTCCATTTTTTAAAAAGGAGTGACACAATGGTTCAAGGTGTGATTTTTGATTTAGACGGTTTATTATTAGAAACGGAAATGATTTATTACCAGGCAAATCAGCAGATTGCCGATAAAATGGGCATTCCTTTTTCAAAAGAAGTTTATTTGCGCTATTTAGGATTATCTGACGAAGAATTATGGAAAAAACTCCATGAAGATTTTTCTGAATTTGGGAAAGAAAATGTCCAACTTTTCATTGATGAATCCTACAAGCTAACGAAACATTTATTTGCCACAAAACCTGTTCCTGTTAAAAAAGGAGCTTACGAATTATTAAGTTGGTTAAAAGGGCAAAAAATTCCTGCAGTGGTGGCGTCTAGTAATACCAAAAAGGCCGTTCATGCCTTACTTGAAAAAAATCAATTAAATTCTTATTTTGTGAAAATTTTTTCCGCCGATGATGTTTCTTTGGCTAAACCACACCCTGAAATAGTGGAAAAAGCAGCGCATTTTTTAGCTTTTCCAAAAGAAAATTTACTCATGCTGGAAGATTCTTTAAATGGGATAAAAGCCGCTAATGGAGCAAATGTCCCTGTGTTTTTAGTGCCAGATTTATTAACACCTACAGAAGAAATGATTCAACGAAGCACTAAAGTTTTTAATAATTTACTAGAAGTGAAAGATTTTTTAGCCGCTCACTAATTCTTTGCGTATGTTTTAGTGAAGGGGGAGTGCTCATGGCTTTTTTACTTCAAGAAGTTCCAGAAAATCTCAGGCCTAGAGAACGTTTTTATGAAGTAGGGTGTAAAAATTTAAGCGATGTGGAATTATTAGCTTTAGTGTTAAGAACGGGTTTAAAAAATGAAAATGTTTTGGCTTTTTCCCAACGGCTTTTAATTGAAGTGAAAGGACTTCCTGGTTTAAAAGAAGCTTCAGTGGAAGAATTAATGACCATTAAAGGAGTAGGAGAAGTTAAAGCCATTGAACTAAAGGCCATAATGGAATTAGGATGCCGTTTAGGAGAAGTGCGCACTTTAAAAAAAGGGCAAATCATCTCTAGTTTTATTTTAGGTCAAGCGTTAATTTTAGAAATGAAAGACTTAAAGCAAGAACATTTAGTGGCTCTTTACTTAAATACTAAAAATGAACTAATTAAAAAAGAAACTTTATTTATTGGTTCTTTAAACCAAAGCATCGCTCATCCTAGAGAAATTTTTAAACATGCGTTAAAAGCTTCTGCCGCGAGTATTATTTTAGTCCATAATCATCCTTCAGG
>CAMJVA010000169.1 GCA_946409145.1 uncultured Enterococcus sp.
TTATTTTTAAACGTTAAAATTAAAGGGAAGATCCTTATGACTGAAAAAAAAATTATCACCGCTGATGGTTCAAGTATTTATTACTTTCTACAGAAAAATAATTCACTGAAACATTCTCCTACTTTAGTTTTTCTTCATGGAAATAATGGTTCTTGGCATTATTTTTCTCAACAAATTAGTTATTTTTCTAAAAATTATCAAGTTTTAGCCATGGACTCTCGTGGGCAAGGAAATTCCCAAAACAAAAACGACAAACTTACGTTTAAGTTAATGGCTGAAGATTTAGCTGAAATTTTACAAAAAGAGCACATTAAAAAAGGCCTGCTCATTGGTTTTTCTGATGGGGCCAATTTAGCCATGGAATTTGCTCATTATTATCCTGAATTCGTTGCTGGACTCGTTTTAAACTCAGGAAATATCGTTCCTTTTGGACTCAATGGCCTGATTAATTTTTTAACGAAACTTCAAGTGAAACTAGCCGCTTTTTTAGGGCATTTTATTCCGTCTTGGAAAAATCGCTTTAAAGTTTTTCAATTAATGGTTAAAAAAATGGATATTACGTTTAAGGATTTAGAAAAAATTACCGCTCCAACACTGGTGATTGTGGGCCGCTTTGACTTAATCTCTTTAACCCACTCCCAAGAAATCGCTAAAGCCATTCCTCATAGTCAATTTGTCATCATAAAGCATGCCGGACACACCTTGGCCAAAGACAAACCCGAAATATTTAATACCCAGTTAGAAAAATTTATGAAAGAGCAGGTGTTACCATGTCAAAAATTATCGAACTAGCTAAAAAAAATCTTCATTATTTAAAAAGAGTCTTTTTAATTTCAGTGGTTGTGGTCATTATTTTCGAAATGGTGAATCTTTCTAAGACTCTTGATTTCGCTCAAATTAGAACTCTTTTTTCTCAAATTCCCTTATGGCAAATTCTTCTTTTAACCTTCATTGGGTTAATTTCTGAAGTGCCAGAAATTGGTTATGATGTGATTTTGAATAAAATGCTCGACCGTAAACCAAATAAAAGACATTTGGCTGAAACCAGTTGGATTACCAATACGATCAACAATTTAGTAGGTTTTGGCGGGGTCATTAGTATTGGACTACGCTCTACTTTTTATAATGACAAAGAAGATAATAAAACTTTTGCCAATGCTGTGAGTAAAGTTTTTTTATTCGCTTTAAGCGGCTTATCCTTTTTTAGTCTTTTAAGTTTTGTTTTAACTTTTTTCATTCCAAAGACTTCTTTTGTGAGCCATTATTGGTTATGGCTTTTAGGCGGTAGTTTATATTTTCCTTTAGTATTTTTAATCACTCGACGTAAAAAAGAAGGACTTTTAGGTGGCTTAAAAAGAGCAGACGGTTTAAAACTACTTCTTGTATCCATTTTAGAATGGTCAGGGGTTTTACTTAGTTTTTTATCTATTGGTTTTGTTTTAAAAATCCCAGTGAATCTTTTAGATGTGATTCCTTTATTTATTGCCGCTTCTGTCATTGGGATAGCCTCGATGATGCCAGGCTCCATTGGTAGTTTTGATTTAATAATGATTATGGGACTGTCCAGTTTTCATTTAGAAAAAGAAACCATTATTATGTGGCTTCTTTTGTATCGTTTGTTTTATTATATTTTCCCTTTCCTTTTAGGTGTCATTTTATTTTTGAAAAACTTAACAGGAAGCTTCAATACTCGATTTGCTGGTATTCCCCGAGAATTAACGAAAGAATTGGCCCATAAAGCGTTAACTTTCCTTCTTTATTTTAGCGGAATCATGTTAATTTTAAGTGGCACAATTCCTGGAGCCTTTAACCGTTTTTCTTTATTGCGTCATTTAAACTTTATTTCTTTCCATTTTATCTCGCAAATCTTTCTTCTGATTCTGGGATATTTGCTCATTCTCATTGGTCGCGGAATTTCTGCTCGAGTAATTAAAGCCTATCCCATTGCCATTGTTTTAATTGCCACAACGTTGATTTATACTATTTTACGGGATTTTTCTTGGGGAATTCTCTTTTATCTTTCCTTACTTTTAGTTTTTACTATTTTTTCCAAAAAAGAGCTTTTTCGTACGCAATTAGTTTATTCTTGGGAAATGAAAATCGTTGATTATGTCATTTTAGGCGTTCTTACCTTATTTTATTTAGTCATGGGTGTTTATAATTTACCAAGTAGAACCCATAAAAAAATTCCCGATTACTTTATTTTCCCTAATGAACGAGTTTGGCTTTTAGGTTTTATTGGGATTTTAATTATGGCTTTTGTCATGGTCTTACTCATTCATTATTTAACCTTACCGAAAAAAAGAATTGGCATTCCTGTTAATGAAACGAGAGTCGCTCAATTCTTGGAAGAAAAAGGTGGAAATACTGATAGCCAATTAGTTTTTTTAGGTGATAAAGATGTTTATTTTTACCAAAAAGACAATGAAGATTTGGTAATGTTTCAATTTCGCATTTATGCAGACAAATTAATGATTATGGGGGATCCTTCGGGAGATGAAACTTATTTTGTTGAAGCCATTGAAGAATTAATTGAAAAGGCAGATGTGTTAGGCTACAAATTAGTTTTTTATGAAGTAAGCGAACAATTTTTAGTTATTTTACATGATTTTGGTTTTGACTTTATGAAAATGGGTGAAGCCGCAAAAGTTTATTTACCTGACTTTTCTATTTCTGGTAAAAAATATCGCGGTCAACGAGCTATTATGAATCGTTTTACCAAAGAAAATTATACTTTTGCCGTTTTACAACCTCCTTTTGACACTCAGACGATGACGCGATTAAAGGAAATATCCGACGAATGGTTACATGGACGAACGGAAAAAGGATTTTCTCTTGGCTTTTTCAACGAAAATTATTTAGCCAGAGGTCCTATTGCTGTTGTAAAAAATGAAGAAGGAAATATTGTCGCTTTTGCCAACATTATGCCTACTTATTCAAAAGAAATTGGGACGATTGATTTAATGCGCTATGATCGGTCAGTACCCAATGGAGTCATGGATTATTTATTCATTCAACTTTTTAATTATATGAAAGAAGAACAGATTGAATATTTTGATTTAGGAATGGCTCCTTTAGCCAATGTAGGAACCTCCCGAAAAAGTTTCTTACAAGAAAGAATTGCCTTTCTTATTTTTAATTTTGGCTCCACTTTATATTCTTTCCAAGGATTAAAAGATTATAAAGAAAAATACGCTAGCGCTTGGAAACCAAAATATACCCTTTATTCCAGAGATTCCTCTTTAATTATTACCATGATTCAATTACTCATTGTGGACGATACACCAGTAGTGAAAGGAAAACGTTCTGTTTTTGAAAAAGTTTTTCGTCGCCAATAACTAATAAAAAAAGCATTCCTGAAAAATTTCAGGAATGCTTTTTTTATTAGCCTTCAATTTCTGTTACAATACCAGAA
>CAMJVA010000170.1 GCA_946409145.1 uncultured Enterococcus sp.
CTTCAGCGTAACCACTAGCAGCTGACAAAGAAGAATTAGGAACACCGATGACCATATCTGCTTTTACAGGAGCTTCTTTGGCTAAATTTTTTCCCATATTTTTTCTAGCTGTATGCACGTTCACTCCATAAATATTTGAATCAGGGCGAGCAAAATAAATATATTCCATGGAACAAATAGCGTGTTTAGTTTCTTTAGTGAAATAATCAATATGGTAACCTTGATCATCTACAATAATAATTTCTCCTGGTTGCACGTCTCTCACAAAAGTCGCTCCTACAACTTCTAAAGCACAGGTTTCAGAGGCTAAGACATACGCACCATTTTTCATTTGCCCAATGGCTAAAGGACGAAAACCATTAGGATCTAAAGCTGCTACGAGACAATCAGACCGCATTAAAATATAAGCAAAACCACCTTTGACAGTGTTCAAAGCTTCTTTTAATTTATCTAGCCAAATTTTTTTCTCACTTTTTCTAATTAAATGCATTAAAATTTCTGTATCCGAGTTGGAATGAAAAATTGCCCCTTCTTTTTCTAGCTGTTTTCGTAAACTTTTAGCATTGGTTAAATTTCCGTTGTGGGCAAGGGCCACAGTTTCATCATAAAATTTAAATAAAAAAGGTTGAATGTTATCTACACTTCCATTGCCACAAGTGGCGTAACGCACATGACCAATGGCAGCCTCACCTTTTAATTTTTCTAAATCTCTTTCATCTTTAAAAACTTCAGACAACAGTCCTAAGTCTCTAAAGCCGTGAAGTTGACCATTTTCATTAGAAACAATCCCTGCTCCTTCTTGTCCTCGATGTTGCAAACTATGAAGACCAAAATAAGTCACAGTTGAAGCTTTTTCATGTCCCCAAATTCCAAAAATGCCACATTCTTCATTTAAACTTTTTACTTCATAAGACATTTTATGGCATCCTTCCATAATTGTTTTCCTTCTTTAGTTAGTAAGGAAATTTTTCCGTTTAAGCCAGTTAAATTAATTTCAGCTGAAGACGTCACTTCTCCTAAAAGTTCTGCTTCTGGCACTAATTTTTCAAAAGCTCTTTGCTTTTCTTTAGGAAGAGATAAAATAAATCTTCCTTGGGTTTCTGCAAATAAAAGAGCGGTGTCTAAGTTAAATTTTAGTGCTACTCCTAAATTATTTTTAAAACAGCTTTCACTAATTGCTACAGCCAGTCCACCTTCAGAAACATCATGGCAACTAGCGACTAAGTTGTGTTGAATCGCCGCTAAAACTTTTTCTTGATGATGTTTTTCTTTTGCTAGATCAAAGTCCATTAATCTTCCAGCAATTTTTCCTGAAAGCATTTTTTGTAACTCTGAGCCGTTAAAATCTTTTTTAGTGTCCCCTAAAACATAAACTAAATCTCCCGGATTTTTAAAATCTTGCGTGGTCACGTGACTTAAATCTTCAATTAAACCTACCATTCCAATCACAGGAGTTGGATAAATAGCTTTTCCATCCGTTTCGTTATACAAAGAAACATTTCCAGAAATCACTGGAGTTTCTAACATTTCGCAAGCTGTTGAAATACCTTCAGCGGCTTTGGCTAATTCCCAAAAACCTTCTTTTTTATCAGGAGAACCAAAATTTAAACAATCTGTAATCCCCATTGGTTTTCCTCCAGACGCAACAATATTTCTCGCTGCTTCTGCTACAGCAATTTGTCCTCCTACTTCAGGATTCAAATACAAATAGCGTCCATTGCAGTCTGTGGTCATGGCTAAAGCTTTGTTGGTGCCTCGCACTCTTAAAACGGCAGCATCTGAACCTGGTAACACGACTGTATTGGTTCTCACTTGAGAATCATAGGTATCATAAATTACTTTTTTTGAGGCAATAGTTGGCTGTTGCAATAATTGTTTTAAAGTTTCGGTGGCATTTTTAATTTCCGGGAAAAAATCTTCCATTTTAGAAAATTTTTCTATTCTTTTTGGTTCAGCCATTTCTTTTTTTACTGTAGGGGCTTTGGCTAAAGCATCCACTGGTAAATCAGCGACTACTTTTCCTTCATGAAATAAAAGATAATTTCCATCATCCGTTACTTCTCCAATAGTCACTGCATCTAAATCGTACTCATGAAAAAGAGCAGCTACTTTTTCTTCGGCACCTTTTTTCACACAAAGGAGCATTCTTTCTTGGGACTCAGAAAGCATCATTTCATAAGGCGTCATTTCTGTTTCTCTTTGAGGAACTTGATCTAAATAAAGTTTCAACCCGCTGCCTGCTTTAGCGGCCATTTCTGAACTAGAAGAAACAAGACCTGCTGCTCCCATATCTTGAATGCCTACTAATAAATCCCCGTGATTTAAAATTAATTCTAAACATGCTTCCATGAGCAATTTTTCCATGAAAGGATCTCCCACTTGGACTGCGGAACGTTGTTGCTCTTCTCCTTTAGAAAATTCTTCTGAAGCAAAAGTTGCCCCGTGAATACCATCTCGACCTGTTTTAGCCCCTACATACATAATTGAGTTCCCCACACCTTTAGCTTGGCCTTTTTGAATATCTTTGTGTGCAATTAAGCCCACACACATAGCGTTCACTAAAGGATTTCCTTCGTAACAAGGATCAAAGGAAACTTCTCCACCTACTGTAGGAATTCCAATACAATTTCCATAACCAGAAATTCCTGCCACAACTTCTTCTAATAAATATTTGGTTCTAGGTGTAGTTAATTCCCCAAAACGCAAAGAATCTAACATGGCAATGGGACGGGCGCCCATGGAAAAAATATCCCGAATAATTCCTCCAACTCCTGTGGCCGCTCCTTCATAAGGTTCCACTGCGGAAGGGTGATTGTGACTTTCTGCTTTAAAAACCACCGCTAAGTTGTCCCCAATATCAATAATTCCCGCTCCTTCTCCAGGACCTTGTAAAACTCGAGGCCCTTTCGTGGGAAATTTTTTTAAGACAGATTTGGAATTTTTATAAGAACAATGCTCACTCCACATTACCGAAAAAAGTCCGGTCTCGGTGTAGTTAGGGAGGCGACCTAAAATTTTCTTTTCAATCAGAGAAAATTCTTCATCTGATAATCCCCACTGGCGATAAATTTTTTCTTCTTTAATCCTTTCAGGAGTTGGTTCTTTAAACATTATTTCACTCCTACCTTTCCAAAATTTTTCACAATAGATTGAAAAAATCTTTTTCCATCCACAGAACCTAAAATTTCTTCCACAGCTCTTTCTGGGTGGGGCATCATTCCTAAGACATTTCCCGTTTTATTAGTAATCCCTGCAATATTTTCCAAACTTCCATTGACTGGGGTTTCATAAGTAAAAATAATTTGCTGGTTTTTTTTCAGTCCTTCTAAAGTTTTTTCATCACAAATGTAATTGCCTTCTCCATGAGCTACTGGCAA
>CAMJVA010000171.1 GCA_946409145.1 uncultured Enterococcus sp.
GATTACCGCGTTTGGTGGGGTTATGAAGATGAAAAATTATTTAGTTTTGCCAAAGAACAATTAACTGAGCTATCTCAAGAAGATGAACCTTTTAATTTCACCTTTTTAACAGCTGACACTCATTTTGAAGACGGTTATGCCACTGATAAAACACCTAATTTATTTGACGACCAGTATAGTAATGTCATTCATTACTCTGATGAAATGCTTTATGAATTTCTTTCTTGGGTGAAAGAACAACCTTTTTATGATAATACAACGATTGTCATCTCTGGTGATCATTTAAGCATGGACGCTGACTTTTTTAATGACCTTCCTGCTGATTACACGCGAACTGTTTTTAATCTCTTTTTAAATTCCCCAGTAACTCCTGTGGAAAATAAAAATCGTGATTTTTCTACTTTAGATATGTACCCTACAACTTTAGCCGCTTTAGGAGCAACTATTCCTGGGGAGCGTTTGGGGCTTGGAACAAATCTATTTTCAAATACCCCTACTTTAATGGAAGATTACGGTTTTGCTAAATTAACAACAGAAATGTCTAAAGGTTCTAAATACTATAGTCAAAAAATTATGAAAGACTCAGAAGCCACTGCCAAAGAAATTTTGGAAAATACTAGTGAGTCAACAAATTAATATTTTTAATGATTCATCCTTTGAAAGCTTCTTCTTTTTCAAAGGGTGAATATTTATTTTACCTATGCTAAAATACACAAGTAAAGATATTTTATATTTTTAGGAGGAATGACCATGGCTTTAGCAAAAATCGTTTACGCAAGTTTAACGGGAAATACTGAAGAAATCGCTGATATTGTGGCTGAAAGTTTAGAAAATTTAGATCTTGAAGTGGAAATTGATGAATGTACCGATGTGGACGCTGAAGATTTTTTAGAAGCTGACATTTGTATTGTCGCAACTTATACTTACGGTGATGGAGATCTTCCTGATGAAATCGTTGATTTTTATGAAGATTTGTTAGACCTTGATCTTTCTGGAAAAATTTTTGGAGTTGTTGGTTCTGGGGATACTTTCTATGGAGATATGTATTGCCGTTCAGTGGATCAATTTGAAGAAGCTTTCCTTAAAACAGGGGCTAAAAAAGGCGCTGATTCAGTGAAAGTAGAAATGGATGCTGAAGAAGAAGATATTGAACACTTAGAACAATTTGCTAAAACCATTGCAGGAAATCTTTAAAATTAACAAAAAAAGTGAGCCAAAAGGCTCACTTTTTTTACTATCTTCATTTAAATTCTAGTTAAAATATCTCGATCTTTCATTTTTAAAGACGTAATAGAGTTTTCAATTAGAGAAATTAATTGCTCTTCTGAAGGGGAAATAATGCCACTACTCATTAATGAAGCCAAGCCGGTTACAATAATCCACGTTCCAGTGTGTAAAGCAGCCACTTGTTTTTCTGTTAAATCAGCGTATTTTTCGTCTTCACTCATTCTTTTAGCATAACGGGTGAAAGAAAAATTATGCATTCTTTCTCCGCCACCGTAATCTTCTAAATACAAAGCTTTGTATAATTTATTTTCTCGTTGGGCAAAATAAATATAGTTTAAGCCCATATCTAACACAGAATCCCCTGTTCTTTTTTCTTTAAAAATCACTTCTGACAAGTAATCTTCAATTTTTTGGAAAACGGCTTCTTTTAAGTCGTCCATATTTTTAAATTCTAAGTAAATAGGTTGTGTGGAACAGCCCATATGGTTAGCAATATTTCTTGCTGTAAATTTTTGAAATCCTTCTTGAGCGACTAAGTCATAAGCCGCATTTAAAATTTGCTCACGGGTGATTACTTTTCTTCGCGCCATGTGTTTTCCTCCTTAAAAAAATAGCCCAGTTATGTATCTATAGTTATTATATCACGAGTAGTATAACAAGAAAAGAATGTTTTTTAAAAGCGGTATCATTTTTTTAGCAATAAGAGAGTTTTACTCTTTGAAAAAATAAGAGAAATTAAATAATTATTTTATCACTCATTTTTCCGTTGTTTATATTGCCTAAAAATGTTATGATAATTAAAATTTAATAACCTAAGGAGGAAGTTTTATGGAAAATTTTCAGAAAAATCTGAAAAAATATGCTGATTTAATTGTGGAAATGGGTGTGAACGTAACTCCCGGACATACAGTAGTGTTGCAAATTTCCACAGAACAAACAGAACTGGCTCATTTAATCGTGGAAAAAGCTTACGAAAAAGGTGCCGCTGAAGTTTTGGTTCAATGGTCTGATGACTTTTTGACCAAACAAAAATTACTTCATGCTGATGAAGATCGGCTTACTGAAATTCCAGAATATGTGACTAAACAAGCAGATTACTGGTTAGAAAAAGGTGCCTCAAGAATTTCTGTGGTTTCTAGTAATCCAAATAATTTAGCTGGAGTTGACGGAAAACGCATTGGGGCTTCACAAAAAGCCATGGGAAAAGCCATGATGAAAGTGCGCCAAGCTACTCAAGCAAATAAAGTTTCTTGGATTGTCGTAGCAGCAGCTAGTCCTGCTTGGGCAAAATTAGTTTTCCCAGATTTACCAGAAAATGAACAAGTTCCTGCTTTATGGGAAGAAATTTTCAAAACAACGCGCGTGACTGAAGAAGATCCCATTGCCGCTTGGGTAGATCACGAAGCAACTTTAGTTTCTAAAGCAAAAATTTTAAATGACTACCAATTTGATGCGTTGCATTATACAGCTCCTGGAACAGATTTAACTATTGGCCTTCCTAAAAATCATTTGTGGGAAGCCGCCGGAAGTATTAATGCCAGAGGGGAAAAATTCATTGCCAATATGCCAACTGAAGAAGTTTTCACTGCACCGGATTCTAGAAGAATTGACGGGGTTGTGTCTTCTACAAAACCTCTAAGTTACGGGGGCAACACCTTACTCAATATGAAATTCACCTTTAAAGATGGTAAAGTGGTAGATTATTCCGCAGAACAAGGACAAGAAGTGTTAAAAGAATTACTCGCCATTGATGAAGGGGCAAAAAGTCTAGGTGAAGTGGCTTTAGTGCCAGATCCATCCCCTATTTCTCAATCTGGAATTACTTTTTACAATACCCTTTTTGACGAAAATGCCTCCAACCACTTAGCCTTAGGTTCCGCTTATGCCTTTAACATTCAAGGGGGCACTGAAATGTCTGAAGAAGAACTCATTGCTGCTGGTTTAAATCGTTCCCACACCCACGTGGACTTTATGATTGGTTCCAGTGAAATGAACATTGACGGCATCACCAAAGACGGCAAAGTCGTGCCCATTTTTAGAAACGGCGACTGGGCATAATTTTATAATTTATAAGCTTCAGGCGACTGGA
>CAMJVA010000172.1 GCA_946409145.1 uncultured Enterococcus sp.
AGTGTTTCTTTACACTTATCAAACGATTCAAGAAAAATTCAGTCCTTTAAAAAAAGTGTTACTGGAATTAAAAGATGAACAAGATGAAAAAAATAGCCCACTACCTAAAAAGTAGGGGCTGTTTTTTTAGTCTTCTTTCATTACAGCAGATAATAAACCGTTAATGAATTTTCTAGAAGCATCATCACTGTATTTTTTAGCTAGTTCTAAAGCTTCATTTAAAGCAACTTTATCTGGAACATCTTCTTCAGCGACATATTTCATTTCAAAAATAGCCAGACGTAAAATAATTAAGTCAATTTTTGAAAGACGTTTTAGCTGCCAATTTTTACTTAAATGTTCTTCAATAATGCCATCTAATTCATTTTTTTTCAAAATGACCCCATCCACTAAGGTATCTAAATACACTGGAACAAAAGCAGTTTGTTCTTCATTTAGCCATTGGGTTTTATCCATTTCAAAAACAGCTTGAATAGCATCTTTTTTGGTCAATTCTTCGTTTACATCTAAAGGAAATAAAGCTTGCAGCGCCACTTCCCTAATTTGACTACGGGTTAAGGCATTATTCTTCATGATCATCCTCTAATTCCATTAAATCATCAAAGTCAGGAATGGTCACTTTTTCAGGTACAACAGCTTCCACGTGAACATTCACTTCTTTTAAATTAATATCGGTCATAAATAAAACTTGTTGTTTTACTTTTTCTTGCATTTCTAAAGCTACTTTAGGTACAGACACCCCATACTCCACATAGCAATAAATATCCACTGCTAAACCGTCTTCTTCAGTTTTTAAATAGACACCTTTTGAATGACGAGCAGATTTCCGGTCAAATAAAGCAGCGACATTTTCGCTAAAGCTTCCTTGCATCCCATAAACACCAGACACTTTTGATGCGGCAATGCCGATGATTACTTCAATCACTTCAGGGGCAATAATAATATCTCCTAAGGTGTCATTTGCAGGTAGATGTAAATTGTTTTCTTCTGACATAAAAAAGTCCTCCTTGACACAACTTAAATTTTTTAGGCTCTAGAAACGTAGGAGCCGTCTGAAGTATTAATAATTAATTTGTCTCCAGCATTCACGAAAAATGGCACATTCACTACAAGACCAGTTTCCATTGTAGCAGGTTTTGTTCCACCAGAAGAAGTATCTCCTTTAATGCTTGCTTGGGTTTCTTTAACTTCAAGTACTACAGTATTAGGAAGATCCACTCCTAAAATTTCTGAACCGTACATAATAATATTTACTTCAGCATTTTCTAAAATATATTTTAGTTCATCTTGAATTTGCGCTTCTGGAATTTCGATTTGTTCATACGTATTTAAATCCATGAACACATAGCTTCCGGAAGATTCATATAAATATTGCATTTTTTTGTTGTCAATTTGTGCTTTCCCAACTTTTTCACCTGCACGGAAGGTTTTTTCTTGCACTGCACCTGTTCGTAAATTTTTTAATTTTGAACGAACAAACGCCGCCCCTTTTCCTGGTTTAACATGTTGGAAATCTACTACACGCCAAATATCATTATCGACAATAATCGTTAAGCCTGTTTTAAATTCGTTTACTGAAATCATTCTTTTTCCTCCTCACTTCTTTCTTATGTTCCTAGTGTATCACGGAACATATTCTCCCGACTAGCAAAAATCGCTGAATTTACCGTCACTCTAAAATAATTAATGTTTTTGGTGATTTTGTCAAGACTTCACAGCTATTTTCTAGGATTAAAAGATCGTCTTCAATGCGAACGCCCCCAAGTCCAGGAAGATAAATACCCGGTTCATCAGTAATAATATTTCCAGGGACAAAAGGTGTGTGATTATTTTTAGAAACAGCGGGGCCTTCGTGAATTTCAAGGCCAATTCCATGTCCTAAACCGTGACCGAAGTTTTCCCCATATCCAGCGTCTCCAATAATTTTTCGCGCAATTTCATCTAAATCAGCCCCAGATACTCCAGCTTTAGCTGCTTCAATCACTGCTTCATTAGCTTTTAAGACGATGTCATAAATTTCTTTCATTTTTTCTCCAGGATCACCTAAAGCAAAAGTTCTAGTCATGTCAGATACATAACCTTCATAGTAACAACCAAAATCTAAGGTCACCATGTCTCCTTTTTCTAAAAGCTTGTTACTTGCAACCCCATGAGGCATAGCGCTTCTTTTTCCTGAAGCCACAATAGTATCAAAAGAAACACTCGTTGCTCCTTGGGCCCGCATGAAAAAGTCTAACTGATTAGCCACTTCAATTTCTGACATTCCCGGTTTAATCATTTTTAAAATATAATCATACGCTGCGTCACTAATGCTAATGGCTTTTTTTATTGTAGCAATTTCTTTTTCATCTTTTATTTCTCTAAGGCTTTCAATCATTTCAGAAACGGGGATTAATTCCTGGCAAGATAATTCTTCTAAGGCTTCATAGGTGCCATAAGTCACATGATCTTTTTCAAAACCTAAAGTAGAAATACTTTCTTTTTCTATAATATGTTCTACTTCTTGTAAAATAGGTCCTTTATTTTCCACAATTTCATAACCTGAAACTTGGGCGGCTACTTGTTCTAAATAACGAAAATCTGTCACAAAAAAAGCTTTTTCTAAAGTAATTAAAGCTAGTCCTGTGGTCCCAGTAAAATTCGTTAAGTAACGTAAATTATAAGGACTAGTCACTAAAAGTGCTGGAAGATTTTCTTCTCCCATTAATTTTCTTAATTTTTCAAGACGTGTATTCAACCTAATTCCTCCCTTACTTCCTGTTCTTTCCTATTATAACAAACCCCACAGAAAAAAACTTCTTTTAGGAAAATGAGGCAAAAGTTTAAAAGAATTATTAGAAACAAAAAAAGCACTGAAGAAAATTTTCTCCAGTGCTTTTACAATTTAATAATTAAGCTTTTCCAGCGCAACCGAACCATTCAATATGTTCTTCAGCATCTTTAATGATAGCTGCTTTACCAGGAGCTAATAATTTACGAGGGTCAAATCCTTTACCTTCGCGATCTTTTCCTGCTTCAATATATTCTCTAGTTGCTTTAGCAAATGATAATTGGAATTCAGTATTAACGTTAACTTTAGAAATCCCCATGGAAATTGCTTTTTCGATTTGTTCTTGAGGGATACCAGAACCTCCATGTAATACTAATGGTACATCATGACCTACTGCATCAGCAATAGCTTGTAAGTGATCAAAAGCTAAACCTTTCCAGTTTTCAG
>CAMJVA010000173.1 GCA_946409145.1 uncultured Enterococcus sp.
TTTTTTCTTCTTCTTCTAAAGAATAAATATCTAAGGCAATTTTTAACATCATCACTAGAGCAAAAAAGATCACTAATACAATGGTATCTTTCACACTTTGTCCAGAAAACAAAAAAGAAACTTTTATTTGTTGTCCCATAAGTTTCACTAAAATTTGGGCAAAAAATTTAGAAAAAAACATTGCCGCAAAAAGACCGGTAATACTAGAAAAGACTAAAACAAATAATTGTTCTAGAGAAACACGAAAAAATAATGCTCTTTTTCTCATTCCTAAAATTAAATAAATTTTCCAATCCTCCCGTTGATTTTCTAGAAAAAAAGGAAAGACTAACCATAAAAATAAACCTAATAAAAGGACTAGAGAAATTTTTCCTAAAAATAAAAAGCCAAAAATAGCGTAATTTTCCCCTAGTTTCACTAGAATGTGATCTTTTTCCATGGCGGAAAATAAATAAAAACTCCCTACTGAAAGGGCTAAAATTAAAGCAAAGATACTGTATTGTTTATAAAAATCTTTACCTTTAATAAAAGTAAGTTTAGTCACGGAATAAATCCCCTCCAACGGCCGCTTGCATTTGGAGAATTTTTTTTAGAAATTCTTGCCGATTACCATTAGAAAAAAGTTCAGAAAAAATACTCCCATCTTTAATAAATAAAATCCGCTGGCAAAAACTAGCTGTATAAGCGTCATGGGTGACCATTAAAATCGTTCCTTGATTCTGATTGATTTTTTCTAAATAACGTAAAAGTTCGGTGGCATTTTTTGAATCTAAGGATCCTGTAGGTTCGTCTGCAAAAATAATATCTGGTTCATTAATCAGTGCCCGACCTACAGCCACTCGTTGTTTTTGCCCAATGGAAAGCTCTTTAGGATACCTTTTTAACAAGTTTTTTAACCCTAACACGGTACTCATTTTAGTTACTTTTTCTAAAATATTTTCCTTTTTCCCAATCACTAAAGGAAGCGCTAAATTATCTTCTACTGTTAAATTTTCCACTAAGTTAAAATCTTGAAAAACAAAACCTAACTGTTCATTGCGAATTTCTCCTAAAGCTTTTTCTTTTAGACGAGCAATATTTTCCCCGTTTAAAAAAACTTTTCCTCCTGTGGGTGTTAACATGGTGGACATTACTTTGAGTAAAGTGGATTTTCCTGCTCCACTAGGACCCATAATGCCTAAAAATTCTCCTTTTTCCACTACAAAAGAAGTAGGGTGAATGATTTCCCGTAATTGACTTCCTGACCCAATACTTTTAGTCACATTTTCTCCCACTAAAATTGGCAAGTTTCATTCCTCCTTTTTTATTTTCATTGTAGCAAATTTTTTATCTATTCCCTATTTTAAAATTTTTTTGCTTTTTTTATTTTTCCAAGGTGTTTTTTAAAAAAATTATTCAATATTTTTTCTTAATGAAAGTTTGCTTTCATACAAAAAAATTAAAAACTTATACGTCTTTAAAACACAATATATAGATTTATTAAAGGTTCCATTTCCTATAAACATACCAGATATAGGTTGCCTCTTTTTATTACTTAAGCTAAGATAAAGGTAATGAAAAAAAGGAGGAGATCATGATGATGGAAGTGAAAGCTCCCCATGAAAAAATATTTAGTCAATTAACTCCAAGTTTACGTCACTTAAAAATTATTAAAAGAGACGGGCGTTTAGTAGATTTTGATGATGAAAAAATTTACGCTGCTTTAGTCAAAGCAGAAAAACAAATTCACGGGACGATTGATCCGTTAACCCATGAAAAATTAGAAAAAATTGTGGCTCAAGTCGATAGTGAAATTGCTAGTCGTTTTGAAAAAAATGTTAAAATTTATGAAATCCAAAGTATTGTAGAACACACTTTACTAGAACAAGGACAATATGACTTAGCTGAAGCTTACATTAATTATCGGACAAAACGAGATTTCGCTCGTTCAAAAGCAACAGACATTAACTTTACCATTGGTCAACTTTTAGAAAAAGACGCCACAGTCGTCAATGAAAATGCTAATAAAGATTCTAAAGTATTTAACACACAACGGGATCTTACTGCAGGTATTGTAGGAAAATCTATTGGGTTAAAAATGTTACCTCCTCACGTGGCAAATGCTCACCAAAAAGGCGATATTCACTACCATGATTTAGATTATCATCCTTACACTCCTATGACTAACTGTTGTCTCATTGATTTTAAATCCATGCTTTCTGAAGGTTTTAAAATTGGCAATGCTGAAGTTGAATCACCAAAATCCATTCAAACGGCTGCTGCTCAAGTCTCACAAATTATCGCTAACGTAGCTTCTAGTCAATATGGTGGCTGTTCTGCTGATCGCATTGATGAAGTTTTAGCCCCTTATGCTAAATTAAATTATGATAAACATTATAAAGATGCGACAGAGTGGATTGACGATGAACATAAATGGGCCGAATTTGCTAAAAAGAAAACTAAAAAAGATATTTATGATGCCATGCAATCTTTAGAATACGAAATTAATACCCTGTTTACTTCTAACGGGCAAACACCTTTTACAACATTTGGTTTTGGTTTAGGAGAAAATTGGTTTGAGCGGGAAATTCAAAAAGCTATTTTACAAAATCGCATTAACGGTCTTGGTGTGGAAAAAAGAACCGCTATTTTTCCAAAACTGGTTTTCACTTTAAAAAGAGGTTTGAATTTAAATCCAGAAGATCCTAACTATGATGTGAAAGAATTAGCAGTAGAATGTGCCACTAAAAGAATGTATCCTGATATTTTAAGCTATGACAAAATTGTAGAATTAACCGGTAGCTTTAAAGCACCTATGGGTTGTCGCAGTTTCTTACAAGGTTGGAAAGATGAAAATGGCAGAGAAGTAAATTCTGGTCGAATGAATCTTGGAGTTGTCACTGTCAACCTTCCAAGAATTGCCATGGAAGCTCAGGGAGATTTTGACAAATTCTGGAATATTTTTGAAGAACGTCTTGCTATTGTGAAAGATGCCTTAGTTTATCGAGTGAACCGAGTAAAAGAAGCCATGCCAGAAAATGCTCCTATTTTGTATATGAATGGGGCTTTTGGTAAAAGATTAAATCCGACAGACTCTGTGGATGAATTATTTAAAAATCGTCGGGCAACTGTTTCTTTAGGATACATTGGGTTGTATGAAGTAGCCGCTAGTTTTTATGGCACTGCTTGGGAGCATAACCAAGAAGC
>CAMJVA010000174.1 GCA_946409145.1 uncultured Enterococcus sp.
TTGACAAGCGAGTAGAGGAGGAAGGTCTCGATATCTACGAGCATGGTGAGAGTGCTTATAGCAACTAAAAGACATTTATAAGGATTTGTATGTAGAATGGGCAAGAAAGTATCATATTTTCTTGCCCATATTTATTATCTTTGCACCCGATATTTACATAAACTTCAAACTTAATCATAAACAGAATCATAGATGAAGAAATTATTTGTTTTATTGGCGATGGCATTGGCTACATGCAATCTCTTAGCAAAGTCAGACTTCGTACAGGTAAAGGACGGACATTTCGTTCGTGTGTCACTAAAACAATTTGCTCTTTGTCCATTAAAGGCACGCGTTTTAAAGCTTCAGCAATGGCGTGAGAACTTTCAATGGCTGGAATAATTCCTTCTGTTTTTCCTAAGATTAAAAAAGCTTCCACTGCTTCTTGATCCGTTACAGGAACATACTCAGCTCTTTTCGTTTCTTTTAAATAAGCATGTTCTGGTCCCACACCAGGATAATCAAGTCCGGCAGAAATAGAATACACTGGAGCAACATTTCCCAATTCATCAAAAATGCCATAGGTGTTCATACCATCCATAATGCCTATAGTGCCTTTGGTCATAGTGGCCGCGTGATAAGGTGTATCCACTCCCTTTCCAGCCGCTTCAACGCCGATTAACTGAACTTTATTTTCTGGAATATAGGCGGCAAAAGAACCAATGGCATTAGACCCTCCTCCCACACACGCAATAACTGCATCTGGCAAGCGACCTTCTTTGGCTAAAATTTGTTCTTTTGATTCCTGACTAATGACACTTTGAAAATCTTTCACCATCATCGGATATGGATAAGGTCCCACAGCAGAACCAATAATATAAAAAGTAGTGTCTAGGTTATTAGAAAAATCAGCAAAGGCAGCATTCACTGCATCTTTTAAAGTTTGGGTCCCTTCTTTTACGGAAACAACTTTTGCCCCTAAAAGTTCCATACGAAAAACATTTAATTTTTGTCGTTCACAGTCTTCTTGCCCCATATAAACCACACACTCTAAACCAAAGCGCGCCGCTGCTGCAGCCGTTGCTACCCCGTGTTGTCCGGCTCCTGTTTCAGCAATAATTCTCGTTTTTCCCATGCGTTTTGCTAAAAGCATTTGTCCTAAAACATTGTTAAGTTTGTGGGCGCCTAAATGATTTAAATCTTCCCGTTTCAAGTAGACTTTGGCTCCTCCTAATTTTTCCGTTAATTTTTCGGCAAAATATAAAGGTGTGGCTCTTCCAGAATAATCTTTTAATAAAGCTTGGAATTCTTTTTGAAATGCTGGATCTTTTTTGGCTTCTTCATAAGCAACTGCAATTTCATCCATGGCTTTTTTTAAAGTTTCGTTAACAAACTGTCCCCCAAATTCTCCGTAATAACCTAGTTTGTGCTCTTTAGAAGTTACATCTAAACTTAATTTTTCCGCCATTTTCTTTTCAGTGTTACTATTTGTATTGGTTGTCATTTTCTTTTCCTCCAAGAGTTTGTTTTTCGTCTTTTTAAAGACGTTTTTTACTTTTTGCCTTAATGTTGAACCAGTTCTTTGAGACAAAAGTCACCACTCTTTTTAGAAAAGTAAAAAAAAGAAGACCAGTTTGCTTTCCGCTCACCGGTCTTCTTTTCGGGAAATACCGGCATAGATGACTTTCGCCCACGCTAAAGTTGCATCTATGCCTTTTCGCACACACGCAACATCAACTATGCCAGATCCACCAATAAGTTAACATTGTCGTTTTAATCATGTGCTTTTCCTCTTTTCTGTTTGAAGTTGTTTCAAAGTATAACAACCTTTTTTTTAAATTGCAAGACTATTTAAAAAATTCTTGCAAAAAATCTAAAGACTTTTTTTCTCAAATAAAGGAAGAGGAATGTTTTCAAAACTAGCCTCTTCAAGGCCTGTCACAGTTACGCCTAATAATCTTAAACCCACACTAGCTTCAAAATTAGTATCAAATAATTCTTGAGCCACCATAAAAATGTCTTCCCCTTTTTTTAAATAATCTGGCAAAGTTTTTCTTTTGGTCACGGTGTTATATTCTCCGTCTCTCACTTTTAAAACAATAATATTTCCTTGTTTTTGTTTTAAAGAAAGATTTTCCGCTACTTTCAAAGACAATTGGCGCAATTCTTTAGTCACTTCTTCTTCGGTATAAAGTAATTTCCCATAAGTTCTTTCCCGGCCTAAAGATTTACGAATTCTTTCAGGATTCACTGGATCGTCGTGAATCCCTCGTACTTTTCGGTACAAAGAATACCCCATTTTTCCAAATTCAGAAATTAATTGCCACTCAGAAATTTTTCTTAAATCTTTTCCAGTGAACACTCCTAATTCGTGCATTTTAGGGACGGTTTTTTTCCCAATACCATGAAATTTTTCAATGGGTAAATCCTCTAAAAATTTTTCCGCTTCTTCTGGCATAATTACCGTTAGGCCTTTAGGTTTTTGGAAATCAGAACCTAACTTAGCTAAAAATTTATTATAACTGACCCCAGCAGAACAAGTTAAATGGAGTTCATGATAAATATCATACTGAATGAGTTTGGCTATTTTAATGGCAGATTTAATATTTTTTTTATTTTCAGTGACATCTAAATAAGCTTCATCAATGGAAGCTTGTTGAATCACATCTGTATAACGGGAAAAAATTTCTTGTACTTCCTTAGAAACTTCTTGGTAATAGTGGAGATTTCCCGGCTTAAAAATCGCTTTTGGACACAGTTCATAAGCTTTTTGCGCTGACATAGCCGAATGAATGCCAAATTGTCTTGCCTGATAATTGGCAGTGGTGACCACTCCTTTTCCCCCTGTATCTTTCGGATGCCTAGCAATCACTAGGGGAAATTCTTTTAACTTAGGGTCATCTCTTTCTTCAATGGAAGCAAAAAAAGCATCCATATCAATGTGAATAATTTTACGGTGAGTATCATTATGTAAGGGGAAGCCCAACTCACTTAACATACTTTAGACCTCCTTTAAAACCTGAGCCAACAAACAAAAAAATAACAATAATTTAGAATCTATTTTAAAAAGTTCTGTTTCTTCAGATAAACCTAAAAAAAATTTCTAGCTTTTAGAATCCATTTAAAAAACAAATTTTAAAATGAAGCGTCTACTTCATGAAA
>CAMJVA010000175.1 GCA_946409145.1 uncultured Enterococcus sp.
AATAAAAAAGGGTCTGGAAACCTTCCAGGCCCTTTTTGAGATTTAATTAAATGGATTTTTAAAATGTAAGGTAGAAATATTTAAAAAATTCATGGTAGAAAGAGCCACGCCCCCATATAAAGTCGCCAAGTCTTTTAAAGTACCATTAGTAACTGTAATTTCTTGTACTAAAAAACTTTTTAATTCTTTTTTTAACTCTTCAATTAAAAAAGGATTTTTCCGGTACAAAGAACTGTTTAAGTAAATAATATCAGGAGAAAAAGTGGTGGCTAAATTATTTATTCCAATGGCTAAAAGTTCTGTATTTTCTTTGACTAATTTTTTAGCTATAGGATCATTTTCTAAAAGAGCTTTCGTTAAGGTGTCTGAATTGACCTCAGCTAGCTTTTTTTTCTGGGCATATTGTTCAAATAAAACTTTATTTGAAGCGTATTGCTCTAAACATCCGTGATTGCCACATGGACAAGGGCGACCGTGAGGAACTAAAATACTGTGACCAATTTCTCCAGCTTGTCCTTCAACTCCAGTATAAAGTTTGCCCTTAATAACAAGGCCAGCTCCAATTCCACTATGAATGCTCACACTGGCGACATTTTGCTCAGTGGTTGAAAAACAATATTCACCAATGGCTGTTAAATTGGCTTCATTTTCAATAAAAATAGGAAGGTTATATTTTTCTTCCAAAGCTTTTTTTAAATCTATTTTATCTAAGTCATAATAGGGGGTAAATTTAATTTGGTCATGAGAAACAATGCCGTGAATCGCTACAGAAATACCCACAATGCCGTGAAAAGTTGGCGGTTCTTGTGCTTTTAATTGCTGAAAAACGGTATCTAATTCCTGTAAAATGGTGTCTTTTGAAATGGTATTTTTTTTAGCAATCACAGCAATTTTTTCTCCATTTAAATAAGTCATTAATCCCGTTAAATAATTGTAGCCAATATCAAAGGCAACAGAGATGCCCGCCTTTTCTTTAAACGTTAATTGAATAGGCTTTCGACCACCTTGGGAACTGGATTTTCCAATACCCGTTTCAATAATTAACTGGTTGTCTAATAAAGTTTTCGTAATACTAGATACAGAAGCCTTATTTAAATGGGTCAAAGTCGCTGCTTTCGCCCGAGAAATCCCTGGATGATCAATAATTGTTTTTAAAACGGTGCTTTCATTTTGTTCACGAATCACATATTTACTCAGGATCATTTTCTTCCTCCTCTGTTTATTGTTAGTTTACCGTGCAAATTAAATAAAAACAAACTTTTTTTCAGAAAAATTATTTTTTTTAAAGGAAGAAAATTATTTTTTACTAGAACGTTTCCATTCTTGTTATTAAAGTTTTTTTCTAACTGTCTTTTTTTATGAAACCGTTTCGATATTTGACATTATTTAGTTGCATAGGTGACACATTTACCCTATGAGACTTTTATAATAACTGGAGATAATAAAAAAGAAAGGAAGGCCTTTATGAATAATTATCAGTGGATTTGGCAATTTGTAAAACCCAGTAAAAAGCGACTTATTTTAGCGCTTTTTATGGTGTTAATTAATTCAGCACTTATTCTTGTCAATCCCTACTTAACTGGAATTTTAGTTGACCAAGTCATCAATGAAGGAAAAGGAGAACTTTTAATTCCTATTTTATTGGTGATGATTGGTGTCACCTTAGTGAGAACTATGGTTCGCTACAGTTATCAAATGCTTTTTGAACAAACAGGACAAGATACTTTGTATGATTTACGTCAAAGTATGTACAAGAAATTACAAGAATTGGATTTTGATTTTTTTAACCACACTAGAGTGGGGGATATTATGGCTAGAATGACTGGAGACACCGATGCCATTCGCCATTTTGTTTCTTGGGTGGATTACAACGTGATTGAATGTGTCACTTGGTTTATTTGTGCCGTTTTAGTCATGAGTTTTATTTCTTGGCCTTTAATGCTCTCTTTAGTAGCCATTACCCCTTTAATTTTTATTTTTACCCAACAAATGGCTAAAAATGCTCGTCCGAAGTTTTTAGAAATTAGAAATAGTTTTGCTCGCTTGAATTCCATGGTGGAAGAAAATATAGGAGGCAATCGAGTGGTGAAAGCATTCACCCGAGAAGATTTTGAAATTGAAAAATTCAATGAACACAATGCAGACTATAAACAGCGCAATATGGATTCAGCGAAAGTATCACAAAAATATCTTCCTTGGTTAGACGGTTTTGCTTCTTCTTTAGCCGTGATTGTTATTGTTTTTGGAGGGTATTTAGTGATTCAAGGAAAAATGACTTTAGGGGATTTAGTCGCTTTTAATGGGTATTTATGGATGCTTAATCAACCAATGCGTATGTCCGGTTGGCTAATTAACGATGTCCAACGATTTAACGCAGCTTGTGTAAAAATTCGTCAAATGTTAAATACGACGCCAAAAATTTTACCAGAAAATACAGATTTAATGACGCCTATTCGTGGGGATGTAGATTTTAAAGATGTATCTTTTCATTTTTCTGATGACCCCAAGCATTTAGTGTTGGAACACATTACTTTTTCAGCTAAAGTAGGACAAACCGTGGGAATTTTAGGCGAAACAGGTTCTGGAAAAACCACCTTAGTCAATTTGATTGCTCGTTTTTATGATCCCACTTCTGGAGAAGTTTTCATTGATGGCAAAAATGCTAAAGAATATCCCATTAGAAAACTGAGAGAAAATATTTCCATGGTTATGCAAGATGTGTTTTTATTTTCTGATACGATTTCTGATAATATCGCCTTTGGAAATCCTTTAGCTGATAATGAGTTTGTAAGAAAAATGGCCACAGTTGCTGATGCAGATACGTTTATTACCAAAATGCCAGAAGGGTATGACACGATTGTAGGAGAACGGGGAGTGGGGCTTTCTGGAGGACAAAAACAACGAATTTCTCTGGCTCGCGCTTTAGTCAAAGATCCTTCCATTTTAATATTAGATGACACAACGAGCGCTGTAGATATGGAAACAGAAACAAAAATTCAAAAAGAATTAGGAAATTTAACAGGAGAAAAAACTACTTTTGTG
>CAMJVA010000176.1 GCA_946409145.1 uncultured Enterococcus sp.
CTTCTTTAGTTCAAGGGACAGGGATTCGCGGTCAATTTGAACTAAAGAAGCAACGTCTAAACGAATGACTTCTTTGTCTAATAATTTTTGTGGCACAGCCCCATCAACAATTTTTTGGGCGAGGCCTTCTACCACAGCTGTTTTACCTACACCAGGTTCACCAATTAACACTGGATTATTTTTCGTTCGGCGATTTAAAATTTCAATAACCCGTTTAATCTCTGCATCACGACCTACAACAGGATCAATTTCTCCTTTTCTTGCTTGTTCTGTTAAGTTGGTGCCGTACTGATCTAGCAAACCATTTTTTTGATTTCCTACACCGTTAGGGCCGCCACCATTTGGACCTCCAGGAAAATTATTTCCGAAAAAGCCATTCCCGTTGTTGCCACCTGTTTGAGTGGGAGGGGTTTGGTCATAATTATTTTGATTAGCTCGTTGACTCATGGCCTTAAAGAAATCATCTAAGCTTCCAAAGCCAAAAGGATCTTGACCTGTTGGATTTTGTTGAGCTCTTAAGGCTTGACCTGACTCATTTTTTAAAAGTTGATAGCAACTTTGACAATAATCTAATTGTTTTCTCTGTCCATTTACATTGGCATATAAATGAATAGTTGCTTCATTTTTTCCGCAGTTTTCACAAAGCATGTTGTCACGCCCTTTCTAGATTAGTCAATAGATCAAAGATATTTGACCTTTACTGACCTTTGTAATCTATTATAATCAGGTGCTTAAAAATTAGCAAGTAATGTGCAACGGTGCTAAAAAAATTTTTTTAAAAAGTGTTTTGACTTTATTTATGGTAAGAAAATTTGGAAAATTATTTCTTTTTTGGAAAAAAAGTGAAGAAATACCCTTTTTCGAGGAAAAAAGTTGTAAGGATTAAGAAAAAATGGTAATCTTAATATTTGAAGAGGCTTTCTTTTTAAACGAAGAAAACCCTCCCAAAACACTATTTTTACTCACAAAGGAGACCGATATTTATGGAAACAAGAGAATTTCACATTATTGCTGAAACAGGTATTCACGCTCGTCCAGCTACACTATTAGTACAAACAGCTAGCAAATTCAATTCTGATATCAATCTTGAATACAAAGGAAAATCAGTAAACCTTAAATCCATTATGGGAGTTATGAGTTTAGGTGTTGGCCAAGGATCAGACGTTGTTATTTCTGTTGACGGAGCTGACGAAGCTGACGCAATTGTTGCTATTGAAGAAACGATGAAAAAGGAAGGACTATCCGAATAATGTCTGAAATGTTGAAAGGGATCGCGGCTTCTGACGGCATTGCTGTTGCCAAAGCTTACATGCTCGTTCAACCGGATTTGTCTTTTACTAAAAAAAGCGTCACGGATTCTGATTCAGAGCTCAAACGTTTAGACGACGCCTTGGGACAATCCGTAAGTGAACTTGAAGTGATTCGTCAAAAAGCAGCAGAAAATCTTGGGGAAAGTGAAGCTCAAGTTTTTGATGCACATATTATGATTTTAAGTGATCCAGAAATGATTGGGCAGATTAAAGAAGCTATTTCTACGAATCATGTGAACGCAGAAAGTGCTTTAAAAGAAGTAACGGATATGTTTGTTTCTATTTTTGAAGGAATGGAAGATAACAAATATATGCAAGAAAGAGCCGCTGACATTAAAGATGTGACGAAAAGAGTTCTTGCTCATTTGTTAAACGTAACCTTACCAAATCCTGCTTTAATTAATGAAGAAGTGATTGTGGTTGCCCACGATTTAACACCTTCAGATACAGCTCAATTAGATCGGAAATACGTGAAAGCTTTTGTGACTGACATTGGGGGAAGAACAAGTCATTCAGCAATTATGGCTCGCTCTTTAGAAATTCCTGCTATTGTTGGAACAAAAAAAATTACGGCTAAAGTTTCTGAAAATGATATTTTAGCCGTAGACGGGATTAAAGGAGAAGCGATTATTCATCCAACTCCAGAAGAAATTGCTGCTTTTAAAGCAGAAGCTGATAAATTTGCCGCCCAAAAAGCAGAGTGGGATAAGCTGAAAAATGCTGAAACCAAAACCCTTGATGGGAAACATTTTGAATTAGCAGCTAACATTGGAACACCAAAAGATTTAACCGGTGTTTTAAACAATGGCGCAGAAGGTATTGGCTTATATCGGACAGAATTTTTATACATGGATTCTCCTGATTTTCCAACAGAAGAAGATCAATTTAACGCATATAAAGCCGTTCTTGAAGGCATGGAAGGAAAACCTGTTGTTGTTCGTACCATGGATATTGGTGGGGACAAGAAACTTCCTTATTTAACTTTACCAGAAGAAATGAATCCATTTTTAGGCTATCGAGCTTTACGGATTAGTTTATCTGATTTAGGTGAAGGAATGTTTAGAACACAACTTCGGGCATTACTTCGGGCTTCTGTTTATGGGAACCTTCGCATTATGTTCCCAATGGTTGCTACTTTAGGCGAATTTAGAGAGGCTAAAGAAATGTTTTTAGAAGAAAAAGCTCGTCTTGAAAAAGAGGGTGTGGCTGTTTCTGAAACCATTCAATTAGGGATTATGATTGAAATTCCTGCAGCGGCAGTTATTGCTGATAAATTTGCTAAAGAAGTAGACTTCATGAGTATTGGAACGAATGATTTGATTCAGTACACCATGGCAGCAGATCGGATGAATGAACAAGTTTCTTACTTGTATCAACCATACAATCCTTCCATTTTACGTTTGATTAAACACGTTATTGACTCTTGTCACAAAGAAGGCAAATGGGCTGGAATGTGCGGAGAAATGGCTGGAGATCAAATGGCAGTGCCACTTTTAGTAGGTCTTGGCTTAGATGAATTTTCCATGAGTGCTACTTCTGTTTTAAAAACCAGAAGTCTCATGAGTAAACTTGATACTAAGAAAATGGCTGAATTAGCGACAAAAGCCGTGGAAGATTGCGATACATTAGATGATGTGGTTGCTTTAGTCCATGAATACGTTCCAGAATAAAAGTTTAAGGAGTGGGACACAAGTGCGTCCTACTCCTTTTCTTCTTAGTAACTTTTT
>CAMJVA010000177.1 GCA_946409145.1 uncultured Enterococcus sp.
TTTTTAAAAAAATAAGACAGTTTTGTGCTAAAGTGTAGCACAGACTGTCTTTTTGTGTTATACTGATTTTGTTAATGAAGGAGGAGAGATTATGTACGCAATTAAAATTTTTCACGGCTACTTAACCAAAGACGGTCGTCGTTCACTAGACAAACACGAAGCAAAATTATACGCTAAAAAAGATTCAGCAGAAAAAATTGCTGATGTTCTTGGAGGTCGAGTGAAAAAAATTGAAATTACAGCCTAAATCCAAACCAAAAAGCTTCCGCCACTGTCTATAAGTCATGGGAAGCTTTTTTTGTGCCTTTTTTTAAAGCCTTAAGGTTAATTATTTTCTACTTCAATGCCCATAACCGTTAAATGACCATTTGCTACTAGTTTAATAACTAAGTGGGCCAAAGCGTCAGGGGTCATATTGTCATCAGTGGTGACCCACCAGTGAATAGTTCCAATAAAAATGGATGTCATATAGGCAATAATAAAATCAATGGGCACTTCTAAATTATTTTCGGTAATTTTTAAGGAATCAAAAATTGTTTTATATTTTTCATATAACACGTCGGCTAATTTTTTTCGTAAAAATTCATTCGCGTTTCCATCTGTTAAACTAATAAAAAATTGCCGATTTTTGCGAATGTTTTTGTAAATTCCTGTGAGCACGGCTTCAATGTGTTTGACTTTAATTTTTTTCCCGGAAATTAATTGGTCTTTTGAAATCACAGAAGTTAATGCTTCTACGGCATAATTTAAAATCTCATCATATAGCTCTTGTTTATCAGAAAAGTGGGCGTAAAAAGTGGCACGATTAATCATTGCTCTGGTGGCGATGTCTTGGACACTCACAGCATCATAACCTTTTTCTTCCACTAAAGAAACAAAGGCATCAATAATCATTTTTTTTGTGCGGATCTTTCTAAGATCCATTTTTTTTTCTGGCAAAATACTTCCTCTTTTCGTGATTTTTTTGATTTTAGACAACATATTAATAGATTTTGTCGCTTAAAAAACATTTCACTTTTTTTTGGTGATTGTTTTTTTTTCAAAAACTTTTAAAATAGACATGAGTATTATATCAGACAAAGTGTTAGATATTCAACAAGGTGTTGTTAAAAGGGGGATTTCAAATGAGCTATCAAGTGGGAATAGATGTGGGGTCAACCACAGTGAAACTTGTAGTTTTAAATAATGTAAAAGAAACTATTTTTCAAAAATATGAACGGCATTTTTCTGATGTAAAAGCTGCTGTGAGTAGAATTTTACAAGAAGCTCTACCAGTTTTAGGAGAAAATCAACGTGTGAAAGTAGCTATCACCGGCTCTGGGGGCATGGGGTTAGCAGAAGTTTTAGAAATTCCTTTTATTCAAGAAGTTATTGCTTGTACCAAAACCGTGGAAGAAATCATTCCTGAAACAGATGTGGCCATTGAATTAGGTGGAGAAGACGCTAAAATTACTTTTTTTGATGGGGCCTTAGAACAAAGAATGAACGGTAGCTGTGCTGGGGGAACGGGAGCTTTTATTGACCAAATGGCGGTGTTATTAAAAACAGATGCTAATGGAGTGAATGAGCTTGCTAAAAATTATCAACAATTATATCCCATTGCCTCTCGCTGCGGCGTATTTGCTAAAACCGATGTGCAACCGTTAATTAATGAAGGAGCAGACAAAGCCGATATTGCCGCGAGTATTTTTCAAGCAGTGGTGAATCAAACTATTGCCGGACTTGCTTCTGGAAGAAAAATTCGCGGAAAAGTAGCTTTTTTAGGCGGTCCACTTTATTTCATGTCGGAACTTAGAAAAAGATTTATTGAAACCTTGAATTTAGCAGATGAAGACGTTATTTTTCCTAGTGATCCCCAATTATTTGTTGCTAAAGGTGCGGCTTTTTACGCTGACGAAAGTGACTTTACTACTTTTGAAACCCTCTTGTCTTCTTTAGAAAAAACAGGGGAAACTTTAAGTAAGTCTGCGGCTTTGCCACCTTTATTTGAAAATCCTGAAGCCTTAGAAAAATTTAGAAAACGCCACAGTAAAGCCACTGTTGAGTATCGTGATTTATCAAATCATCATGGGGTAACTTTTTTAGGAGTGGACGCTGGGTCTACTACAACAAAAGTAGTCTTAATTGATGAAGATGGAAAAATTTTATTTGACTTTTATGGAAATAATGAAGGACAACCTTTAGAAACAACCATGGGTGTTTTAAAAGATTTATATGAAAAAATGCCAAAGGATACTTTTATTGGAAAAAGTTGTATTACAGGTTACGGGGAACATTTAATTAAAAACGCTTTGAAAGTGGATCTTGGAGAAGTAGAAACCATGGCTCACTATAAAGCGGCTAATTTTTTCCAACCTGGAGTAGACTTTATTTTAGATATTGGTGGACAAGATATGAAAGCCATGACGATTAAAGATGGTGTTTTATCTTCCATTCAATTAAATGAAGCATGTTCTTCTGGTTGTGGTTCTTTCATTGAAACATTTGCTAAATCTTTAAATTATAATGTGAAAGATTTCGCTAAGGAAGCTCTTTTAGCAGAAAATCCCGTGGATCTTGGGAGTCGCTGTACTGTTTTCATGAACTCTAAAGTAAAACAAGTGCAAAAAGAAGGAGCGAGTGTGGGAGAAATCTCTGCAGGTCTTTCTTATTCAGTCATTAAAAATGCTATTTATAAAGTAATTAAAATTAGACGTCCAGAAGACTTGGGAGAAAAAATTGTCTGCCAAGGAGGCACTTTTTATAATGAAGCGGTTTTACGTGCTTTTGAAGAAATTTCTGGCCGTGAAGTGATTCGTCCAACCATTGCAGGACTTATGGGTGCTTTTGGTTGTGCTTTAATGGCCTTAGAAGATTATACAGGGGAAGAAAGTACTTTATTAAATGAAGAAGAATTAGCGACTTTTTCTGCAGAAAAAGAATTTACCCACTGTGGCTTGTGTGAAAATAATTGCCT
>CAMJVA010000178.1 GCA_946409145.1 uncultured Enterococcus sp.
GCTTTAATTATTATTATTCAAGTCTTTGCCAAAGGATTTTTACGCTCCATTGCTGTTTTAATCGGTCTTTTAGGCGGCACCCTTTTAGCCGCTCTTTTAGGTGAAGTGAATTTATCTGCAGTGTCCTTAGCCCCTGTTTTTCATTTGCCCCAACCTTTTTATTTTGGAAAACCTACTTTTGATCTATGGTCTATTTTACTCATGATTATTATTTCTTTAGTATCCATGGTGGAATCTACTGGTGTTTATTTTGCTCTAGGAGATATTACAGGAGAAAAAATCACGGAAGAAAAATTAAAAAAAGGTTACCGAGCAGAAGGTCTTGCGGTAATTTTAGGTGGGATTTTCAACACTTTCCCTTACACGGGTTTTTCTCAAAATGTCGGCTTAGTTCAACTTTCTGGAATTAAAACTAGAAAACCTATTTATTTTTCAGCTTTCTTCTTAATTATTTTAGGTTTATTTCCAAAAGTAGGTGCCCTAGCCCAAATTATTCCTGAACCGGTTTTAGGTGGAGGAATGTTAGTCATGTTTGGAATGGTGGCTGTACAAGGAATGAAAATGTTAGCCAAAGTGAATTTCAATGAAGAAAAAAATCTCTTAATTATTGCCATTTCTTTAGGCTTTGGCTTAGGATTTAATATTATGCCCACCTTATTTGCTAAACTTCCAGAAACAGTACAAATGTTCACAGGAAACGGCATTGTAATGAGTAGTTTAACGGCGATTATTTTAAATCTTTTATTTAATGGCTTAAAAGAAGAAGAATTAACAGAAAAAAATGCCCAGTTAGCAGAAAATATTTCTCTGAAATAACTTTAAAACACCCCTTGGAAAAAATTTTCCAAGGGGTGTTTTCTTACTCCCAAGCTTTTAAATTACTTTTGACAAAATCTCGAAAAGTCCGTGGTTTTTTCCCCATAACCTCTTCAAAAGTAGTGGTTACTTTTTTAGCCGTTCCCATTCTAGTCATTAAATAAAGCATGGACATGACTTTGGAATATTCTTCATCTAAGCCACGAATTGAAATCCAATACTTTTTAGCCATTTTAGGATTTGGATTTGCATAAATAATTTTTCTACCTAATTCCTCTGATAAAATTTCAGCAGCTGTATTGTAATCAATGGCCTCAGGACCTGTAATAGCATAGGCACAATTTTGATGCTTGTCTGGTTCGGTTAACACTTTAGCCGTAATTTCTCCAATATCTTTTGCATCAATAAAACTAGTTAAAGCACTTTTTACAGGAATCACAATTCGGTTAAAGTGTTTAATTTCAAAAGCATGAATTCCAGACACATTTTGCATATAAAAACTTGGGCGAATATGACAATAAGGAAGACCTGCTTGTTCAATGTATTTTTCAATTTTATGATGTGGTGGAACGGGGTTATGCTCTACACCAATGAGGGATAAAAAGCTGACTAATTTCATTTTTTTCTCCCTTAAAGCTTCCACAAAGGGTTTTAAATCTTCTGGTTTTCCTAAATGTGGTGGACGCATAATAAATATTCGATCTACTTCAGCTAAAGCAAGAGGAAAGGTTTTTTCATCAGTAAAATCAAAATAAACAGATTTGGCTCTTGTGCCATATTTTTCTTCTAAAGCTGCAAGATTAATATCTGCTACAACGACTTCTTGTTGATTTTTTATTAAAAATTCTGCCACATAACCTCCAACATTTCCTAAGGCTCCTGTAACCATTACTTTACCCATTATCTTTTTCCTCCAATAAAATAAGATTGCTTTTTTCAATTAACGCAATTAATTGTTGATATTCTTCTTTTCCTAAGCGATTTTTTAAAATTTCCACCGTTTTAAAATAATCTTCATAAGCCTCATTGACTAAAGATTGCCCTTTTTTTGTAGGAGTTAAAGTGTAGCTCCGTTTGTCTTTTAAAGAGGGACTTTTTTTTAAGTAATCTTCTTCCGTTAGTTTATTCACCATAGCAGTAATCATAGGTTTTTTTACTCTAAAAAAATTTGCTGCTGCAATTGGTGTCACTGGATCTTCACTAGTTGCTGAAAAAATAAGTAAGCCCATTTCAGAAGAACGAATAGGAAAATTATTTTTTTTATTAATATTCAAACGACAAAACAAAGATAATGCTTCTGCCCCTTGAGTAATAAGTTCATGCTCAAACATTTTATACCTCCTGTAAATTAGTTAATCAACTTAACTTATAATAGTTAAGTTGATTAACTTTGTCAAGGATAAAAAAAAGAGAGGCATAAATGTTTTCGAAATGCTTTCGCACCAACATTTATCCTCTCGTGGGTTTGGCACCCAATGGGTTGTGAGGGGCTCGAACCCGCGACCCGCTGATTAAGAGTCAGCTGCTCTACCAACTGAGCTAACAACCCAACAACATAAATTATTTTAGCATTCCAAATCGCTTATTTCAAGGATTTTCAGAAAATAATTATGTTCGTTAAAAATTTATTCCTCTGAATCACTTTTCTTCCCTGGATCACTTTCTGGATCGTAAACGTAAGTAACATTTCCTCCAATTGAAGCGATTCCTTTGAAATGCATTTTATTTTCAAAGGTTAACCACCCTTTGCGAAATTCCATAAAGTCCGCGTAAGGAACATAAAGTTCGGCAATTTCCCCATTTTTTAAGGCATTTAATTTTTCAATCCATGGATTATTTTCCATTATTTTCTTCTCCTTTGTGTAAGGTAGCGTAGACATTTTTGGCTACTTTTTCTGGAATTCCTCCAATAGTCAACTGTTCCACGGTGGCTTCTTTCATTTTTTTAATGGATTTAAATTCTTTTAATAAAAATCTTTTTCGCTTTGGTCCTAAACCTTCTACATTATCTAACAAAGAGGCATAAGTATTTTTTGAACGTAATTGCCGGTGAAAGGTAATGGCAAATCGGTGAACTTCATCTTGAATGCGTTGTAGTAAGAAAAACTCAGCGGAATTTCT
>CAMJVA010000179.1 GCA_946409145.1 uncultured Enterococcus sp.
CTTTAGTAATTTCACTTACTACTAATGGCACAAAGGAAAGGGCAATAACAACTACCCATTGAACAAGAGTTAATTGTTGTACTTTGAAGATTGGTTGTAAGAAAGGCAATAATAAAACTGCTAGTTGCATAGCTAAAGAAACAACGAAGGCTTTGTTCATTGCGGAGTTTGTGAACACACCAATTTTGAAAATGGAGTAACGTTCACTTCTAACAGCAAAAGAACGAGTTAATTCACCAAAAACTAAAGTGGCAAAAGCCATAGTATTAGCTGTTCCATCAGCAACTGTTGGATCAGAGAAGACATATTCTCCTAACCAGTAAGAAGCTAAAGTAATCGCACCAACTAAAACCCCGTAAAAAATCATACTAGCAGCAAAACCATCAGCAAAAATTGATTTGTGAGAGTCCCGTGGTTTTTGTTTCATTACACCAGGTTCCACTGGTTCCATTCCAAGAGCTAAGGCAGGAAGAGAGTCTGTGACAAGGTTTAACCAAAGCAATTGAATAGGAACTAATGGCATTTGGTGGAAATTCAAGGCTGTAGCTACAAAAATAGTTAAAATTTCTCCAATATTACAGCTTAATAAATACTGAATTGATTTTTTAATATTAGCAAAAATTCCGCGACCTTGTTCTACAGCGTGAACGATAGTAGCAAAGTTATCATCAGTTAAGATCATGTCAGCAGCACCCTTGGCAACATCTGTTCCAGTAATTCCCATGGCACAACCAATATCGGCCACTTTTAAAGCTGGAGCATCATTAACACCGTCACCAGTCATGGCAACAACCATGCCTTTTGATTGCCAAGCTTTAACAATTCTCATTTTATGTTCAGGAGAAACCCGAGCATAGACAGAATATTGGTCAACTTTTTCTTCCAATAATTCTTGTGGCATAGCATCAAGTTCAGGACCTGTCATAGCAAGGTCACCGTCTCTAAAAATGTCTAACTCTTTAGCAATGGCTACAGCGGTTAATTTGTGATCCCCAGTAATCATTACTGGACGAATTCCCGCATCAAAACATTCTTTAACCGCTTGTTTCACTTCCATCCGTGGAGGATCGATCATTCCTACAAGGCCGACAAAAGTTAAATCAGTTTCTAAGTTTTCAGTAGTTAATTCTTCTGGAATTTCAGTAATATCTTTATAAGCGACCCCTAAAACTCGCAATGCATTTGAAGCCATTTCAGCATTTTTGTCGAGGGCTTCTTTTTCACTTTCTGAAGATAAATTACAACGGTTAATTAAAACATCAGGGGCCCCTTTAACCATGACTCTAAAACCAGTTTCCATTTTATGAACAGTGGACATTAATTTTCTTTCTGAGTCAAAAGGAAGTTCTGCCACTCGAGGCATTTTTTCTTCTAAGACATTTTTATCTAATTTTTCTTCAAAAGCTTTCGTCACAAAAGCAGTTTCTGTTGGATCTCCTGTTACTTTTGAAGTGCCATCTGCATTAACAGTTAACTTGGAATCGTTACATAAAGTGCCAATGGTTAATAGTAATTCTTCACTTTGACCGTTTTCTACGTAATTGTTCACCACGGTCATTTTATTTTGGGTTAAGGTCCCAGTTTTATCACTACAAATAACAGAAGCAGCACCTAAAGTTTCTACAGCAGGTAATTTTTTAACAATGGCATTTCTTTTTACTAAGCGTTGTACCCCAAGGGCTAAAACAATCGTTACAATAGCAGCTAAACCTTCTGGAATAGCAGCCACAGCAAGAGAAACAGCCATCATAAAGATTTCTAAAACAGGACGTTGGTATAAAAGTCCCACAATAAACATCACAACACAAATTCCTAAGCATAAAATCGAAAGCATTTTAGAAATTTCAGCCATTTTTCTTTGTAATGGCGTCGTGTTGTCATCTTCAGAAATTAACATATTGGCGATACGACCAACTTCAGTTTTCATCCCTGTTTCAGTGACCACACAAGTTGCTCGGCCGTTAGTAATAACTGTGGAAGAAATTAACATATTTTTCCGATCAGCTAAACCAGTTTCTTCAGGTAAAGAGTCAATATCTTTTTTATTTACTGGAACAGATTCACCTGTCATGGCTGATTCATCTGCTTTTAAATTAGCGGCTTCTAAAATTCTCGCATCTGCTGGTACTAAATCTCCAGCTTCTAATTCAATAATATCTCCTGGTACTAAAGTTGTTGTGTCCAAATGTTCTAATTTTCCATTACGAATTACTTTCGCAAGTGGTGCGGACATTTTTCTTAAAGCTTCTAAAGATTTGTTGGCGTTATTTTCTTGGGAAATGGAAATAATCGCATTAATAATGACAATGAGTAAAATAATAACCGAGTCTACCCAATCTTCAAAGCCACTGGAAACATAAGATAAAATAGCGGCAATCAGTAAAACAATAATCATTGGATCTTTTAGTTGCCCAAGAATTTTTTTAAACATGCTTTCTTTTTGTTGGGCTTCTAATTCATTTTTCCCGAAAGTTTGCAGCCTTTTTTCTGCTTCTTGGCTAGACAATCCTTCCTTCATGTCCGTAGAAAGGTTTTTCATAACCTCTTCTTTGGAATCGTGATACCATAAATTCAATATATGACATCTCCTATTCATTTTTTTATTTAATCACTTCTAATAATAGCATGGACTTTCATGATTGTTGAATTCTTTTTTGTGTTTTATTGGAAAATTTTCTTTACTTGAAATAATTTTTTTAAGTATACTTCATTTTTTTACGGTTACATCAAGGTTTAGCGCTTACTTTTTAAGCTTTTTAATCACTGATTTTTCAGTGCTTTTTTTTTTGAGTTTTATATTGTCTCAAGTTTTAGTTTACCTGATTTTTTTAAATAAACGCACAAAATTAAAGGCATTGTTCAAATTATTCCTTAAAAAATTTTTGGTAAGACAAAAAAATAGAGTTAGACAT
>CAMJVA010000180.1 GCA_946409145.1 uncultured Enterococcus sp.
AATTAAAAAACGGAGTAGATTTCTCTACTCCGTCATTTTTTAATCCAACAATGTTTCTAAGCCGACTTCCATCATGTCTTTAAAGGTAACTTGCCGTTCTTCTGCGGTGGTTTCTTCTCCAGTGATCATGTGATCAGAAACGGTCATAATTCCTAAAGTTTGAACGTGGAATTTTGCTCCTAAATAATACAAAATGGCTGCTTCCATTTCCACACCTAAAACACCATATTCTGCTAGGCGGAAAGTGGACGTGTTGTCATCTTTATAAAAAGTATCTTCTGACAAAACATTTCCCACGTGAGTAGTAAAGCCTTTTTCTTTAGCGATTCCGTATGCTTTATGCAAAAGATCAAAATCAGCAATAGGTGGAAAATGGAATGGGCTAAAGTTTTTTTCTACCATATTAGAACTAGTAGCTGCCCCTTGCGCTAAAATTAAATCTCTCACGTGAACGTCTTTTGATAAAGCGCCACAAGTTCCCACGCGAATTAATTTTTTTACGCCGTAAGATTGAATTAACTCTTGGGCATAAATTCCAGCAGAAGGCATTCCCATTCCTGTTCCTTGAACGCTGACTTTTTGTCCTTTATACGTTCCTGTAAACCCAAGCATTCCTCGAACATTATTATAAAGTTTTGCATCTTCTAAAAAAGTTTCGGCAATGAATTTAGCCCGCAAAGGATCTCCTGGAAGTAAAATTTTATCAGCAATCTCTCCTGCTTTTGCTTCAATATGCACGCTCATGAATATTCTCCTTTGTGATCATTTTCTTCTTATTTTTCTGGTAATTCTTTCAAACATTCTTTAATAAAGGTTTTAAACGTTTCTTTCACTCTCTCAGTGGTTTCCACTACTTCTTCGTGATTTAAATTGCTTTGCATCCCAGCTGCTAAATTAGTAATGCAAGAAACGCCTAAAACTTTTAAGCCTGAATGAACAGCGACAATGACTTCTGGAACAGTAGACATCCCCACAGCATCTGCTCCTAAAATTCTAGCCATTTTTACTTCAGCAGGAGTTTCATAAGTTGGACCAGAAAAGCCCATATAGACACCGGTTTTTAAAGGAATATTTAATTTTTCTCCTACTTGAAAAGCAATTTTTTGGTAATCTTCAGTGAAGGCATGAGACATATCAGGAAAACGTGGGCCAAAGTCTGCTAAATTTTCCCCAATGAGAGGATTGGTTCCCATGTAATTAATTTGATCATTAATGACCATTAAATCTCCTGGAGCAAAACTTTCATTGACCCCTCCACAGGCGTTAGTAACAATTAAAGAGTGAACGCCTAATAAGGCCATGACTCGTACAGGATAAGTGACCACATCCATAGAGTGTCCTTCATAATAATGGAAACGACCTTGCAGTGCTAAAACTTTTTTCCCGGCTAAAGTGCCATAAACAAGCATGCCCTTATGTCCCACCACTGTGGAAACGGGAAAATGAGGAATTTTTTTGTAAGGAATGGTAATGGGATTTTCAATTTCTTCGGCTAATTCTCCCAGTCCTGAACCTAAAATTAAACCATAATCAATGTCAGTTATTCCTTGGGCTAAAATAAAATCTTTGGTTTCTTGTAAATTTTCCATTTTAGTCATTGTGTCACCTACTTCAAATCTTTTAAGAAGCTTTGACCGTTTTCTGTAGCTGGCACGTCAAAGTTTTCTGCAATTGTTGCTGAAATGTCCGCATAATGTCCTAAAGGTAAAGCACCTTGGCCTTTCATTTGTTTACTGAAAGCTAAAAGTGGAACATATTCTCTCGTATGATCTGTTCCTGTGAAAGTTGGATCATTACCGTGGTCTGCTGTGATTAATAGTAAATCATCTTCTTTCATAGCAGCAATTAATTCTGGAATTCTTTCATCAAACTCGTCAATGGCACGTCCATAACCTACTACATCCCGGCGATGACCAAATAAAGCATCAAAGTCTACTAAATTAGTAAAGCTCATACCAGTGAAATCTTTTTCCATCACTTTTAATAGTTGATCTACTCCGTCCATATTACTTTTTGTACGAATAGCTTCAGTAATACCGTGACCGTTAAAGATATCGTTAATTTTACCTACTGCAATCACGTCACGTCCTGCGTCTTTTAAGGAATCTAAAACAGTATGTCCAAATGGATCTAAAGCATAGTCATGGCGATTGCTTGTTCTAGTGAAGTTTCCTGGTTCTCCCACATAAGGACGGGCAATAATTCGCCCAATCATGTAAGGTTCATCTTTGGTTATATCTCTCACATATTGGCAAATTTTATATAATTCTTCTAAAGGAATGACCTCTTCATGAGCGGCAATTTGTAACACTGGATCCGCAGAAGTATAAACAATTAAATCTCCTGTTTCCATTTGATGTTTGCCGTAATCATCAATGACTTTTGTCCCAGAATAGGGTTTGTTGCAGACAATGTTACGACCAGAAAATTCCCGGATTTTTTCTAGTAATTCTTCTGGAAAACCATCAGGGAAAACGCGGAAAGGTTTTTTAATATTTAAACCCATAATTTCCCAGTGACCGGTCATCGTATCTTTTCCCACAGAAACTTCTTCCAGTTTTGTGGCATAACCTTTGTGATCTTTTACATCTTTCACTCCTTTTAAAGGACGAATAGTGCCTAGACCAAGATTTTCTAAATGAGGAATGTGAAGACCTGCTTTTTCGGCAATATGGCCTAAAGTATCGGCCCCTACATCACCAAATTTTTCTGCATCAGGAGCTTGTCCAATTCCTACAGAATCCATGACGATTAAATGTACTCTTTTAAACATGATTATTTTCCTTCTTTCTTTTTTTATCTTCTTTATAAAGATAACATAGCTTTTATCACTTGGAAAAGGTAAAAGGTTAAGGTGGTGAAAAAAGTGCTCAGCTCCAAGAAATAAGGAAAA
>CAMJVA010000181.1 GCA_946409145.1 uncultured Enterococcus sp.
GTTCAAGGGACAGGGATTCGCGGTCAATTTGAAGAACGGATGCAACAATTAGTCCAAGAAGTAACCCAAAACAAACGAATTATTTTGTTCATTGATGAAGTTCATGAACTAGTTGGGGCTGGGTCTGCTGGAGATGGAAATATGGATGCCGGTAATATTTTAAAACCAGCTCTTGCTCGTGGAGAATTACAAATGGTCGGCGCAACTACTTTAACGGAATACCGCATTATTGAAAAAGATGCCGCCTTAGAAAGAAGAATGCAACCTGTTCGGGTGGATGAACCTACTGTGGCAGAAACGATCACTATTTTAAAAGGGTTAAGACCACGCTATGAAGATTACCATCATGTAAAATACACGGATGAAGCTTTAACCGCTGCTGCTGAGCTTTCAAATCGTTATATTCAAGAACGCTTTTTACCTGATAAAGCCATTGATTTATTAGATGAAGCCGGTTCTAAGTTAAACTTAACTATTCAAACGGTGGATCCTCAAGTCATTGAAAATAAATTAAAAGAAGCAGAAAAACAAAAACAACTGGCTTCAAAAGATGAAGACTATGAAAAAGCGGCTTTTTATCGGGATCAAATTAATAAATACAAAGAACTAAAAGAAAAACAAGTTTCCGATAACGACATTCCAGTGATTGATGAAAAAATCATGGAAAACATCGTGGAGGAAAAAACAGGTATTCCTGTAGGAGATTTAAAAGAAAAAGAACAAACTCAACTGAAAAATCTTGCAGAAGATTTAGAAGGAAAAGTTATTGGGCAAGACGAAGCCGTAGAAAAAGTCGCCAAAGCTATTCGGCGAAACCGCATTGGCTTAGGAAAAGAAAACCGCCCTATTGGTTCCTTCTTATTTGTAGGGCCAACTGGTGTAGGTAAAACAGAGCTAGCTAAACAACTGGCTTTAGAACTCTTTGGGTCAGAAGATGCCATGATTAGATTTGACATGAGTGAGTACATGGAAAAACATTCTGTTTCAAAATTAATCGGTTCTCCTCCAGGCTATGTAGGTTATGATGAAGCTGGACAATTAACAGAAAAAGTACGTCGGAATCCTTATTCATTAGTCTTACTAGATGAAATTGAAAAAGCACATCCTGATGTGATGCACATGTTCTTACAAATCTTAGATGATGGACGGCTAACCGATGCCCAAGGACGGACAGTCAGCTTCAAAGATACTTTAATTATTATGACCAGTAACGCTGGAACTGGTAATGCTGAAGCAAACGTCGGTTTTGGGGCCATTCGCTCTGGATCCACTCATTCTGTTTTAGGGCAACTTAAAGATTACTTTAAACCAGAATTTTTAAACCGTTTCGATGCTATTGTGGAATTTAAATCTTTAAGCAAAGATGATTTGTTGAAGATTGTCACTTTAATGATTACTGACGTGAATAAAATGTTAGCTAATCAAAAAATTCACATTGCAGTCACTGATGAAGTGAAAGAAAAACTAGTGGATTTAGGTTACGATCCTGCTATGGGGGCACGACCATTGCGCCGAACCATTCAAGATCAAATTGAAGATGGCATTGCCGATCATATTTTAAATTATCCACAAAACAAAGATTTAAAAGCTGTCTTAAAAGACGATAACATTGTCATTTTAAATCAAGAAGACGCCCCTTCTGATCTTTCTGAAGAAAATAATTTAGAAAAAACAGAAAAAGAGAACGATCTCTTGAAAAAAAATGATACTCCTGAAACACCTCTAAAAGAAGATCATTCTAAAGAATAATCTTTCGTAAATAAAGCTTCCAAATTTCTGGAAGCTTTATTTATTTCTCAACAATCGTAAACGCTTTACTTTTTTATTTTTTCTCAAAAATATGGCAATAATCTTTGAACTTTTGACTAATTATCTTTATACTAGAGATGTTAAGAAAATCGCAAAGGACGTGCTCCCCTATGAAAATGATCGACGTGACCAACAGCCACTCTAAACTGGTGGAAAAACAACTAGAAAATACTGACGCTAAATACGTCCGAGTTTATTCTTTAGGCAAGACCACCGTGATCTTTACTGAAGCAAATACTCACATTGAAATTCTTTTAATCAATAAAATGCGTAACGTCCAAAGTACCGAAGTAGAATTTGTTTTAGACTTTTTCAAACGTCACCAAAAATTAGCCTTTAACCGAGATGACGTAGAAGTCATCCACTTAAAAGGCGCAGTAGAAATGTCTATTGCTGTTCACCCTGAATTAAGTCATTAAAAAAATCCACCTTTCAGTTCGTTTAGAAAATGACCTGAAAGGTGGATTTTTTATGCTATTTTTTCTTGTACTCCTTGAGGTAAATCTGTAAAACTTACTTCTTCGTAATTTTCAATATGTTTTCCTTTACTCGTTAGTTTTAAGTAATGATCCTCTTTTAAAGTCGTCATGCCCATATATTTCACAAAGAATTTCTTTCCTTCAGGTGTATACCCTGTTTGTTCGTAATAGGCCGCTCCGTGTTCGTCCACTCTTTTAGGTTGATTAATTTTCACATAAATCGCACTTTCCTTGACTAAAGGATTTAACTGATCCATAACCGCGGCGATTTCATAATTGGTTTCGTGGAGATAAAAAAAGCCTCCTGCTAAAATACCACACGTACCTAGTAAAAATAATATTTTTTTCATTTTATTCTCTCCTTTTCTTCTCCTTTACTATAAAAAAAAGAAAGGAAAAAATAATCTGACCTAGGAGGGAATTTTTTCTCAGCCTTTCTTCTAAGAAAAAAATAGGACTTGACAAAGAATCTTTTGTTATTTGATGATACAATAAGTAACAACATCCTAAAAAAGGAGTCTGTTTATGCCTAAAAAAAAGAAAATTATTATTGGCATAACCGGTGCTTCAGGCACTATTTATGCCATTGATTTAATCAAAAAA
>CAMJVA010000182.1 GCA_946409145.1 uncultured Enterococcus sp.
TCAACTTGTATCGGTGCAAAATCACTTGCTGAATTCGCGACAAAATTCATCGCTAAATTTTTCAAGCGCATTTTGCTTGAGAGCTGAACGAGCTCGTTCAGCATTTCTAAAAATAAAGAAATCTATCCAATTAAGTAAAAAAAAGTTATAATAATGACACAAGATAAAATAGGTGGTGAAAAGTGTTGCCAAAAAATGAAGAAACGAAAGAGAAGGTTTCAACTTCAGCTAAAAAGAAGGAAAATAATGGGACCCCTTCTTCATTGAAAAAAGAGTCTCAACCTAAAAATAATGAAGAGGATATAGATATTGCCAAAGAAGTGACTGAGGCTATTAAAGATATTGTGGAAGAAAAAGAAACACCCAAAAAAGGGGAAACGGTCGCTCTTTTAGAAAATGGTCAACTTTTAATTGGAGATAAACCTTATGGCTTAGTTTACAATTACCGAGAAGGTTTTGATCATGAAGCTTTAGGAGAAAGATTTAGTGACGTTTTAGCCCGTTACGATTATATTGTAGGTGATTGGGGTTATGAACAACTGCGTTTAAAAGGTTTTTTTGATAATGATAATAAACGGGCTTTTCCAGATCAAAAAATCGCCACTTTACAGGATTATTTATATGAATATTGTAATTTTGGTTGTCGTTTTTTTGTCATTGAAAAAATGAACAAGAAAAAAGACAAACCCAATAAACCTAAACGGAAGAAAAAGAAAAATCCTCCTGCTTATGTGGAAGAAAAAGTACAACCTGTGAAGCATAATCAACCAGTCATTCACCGGAAAAAATCCGAAAAACCAGAAAAAAATCCACGTGAAGAAGAGAAACATCCTACAACAGGTTTTACTATTCGAAAAAGAGAGGAATAAAGATTTTGGGTTATAAAGGTTATTTAATTGATTTAGATGGCACCATTTATTTAGGTAAAAAATCCATACCCGCTGGTAAAAGATTTATTGAACGTTTACAAGCTGATCACGTGCCTTTTTTATTTTTAACGAACAATACAACTAAAACCCCAGCTATGGTCAAAAAAAGATTAGCTGAGGAATTTTCCATTTTTGTTCCAGAAGAAACGATTTATACCGCGACTCTTGGAACGATTGATTATTTAAAAGAAGATAATCAAGGAAAAAAAGTGTATGTGATTGGGGAGGCCGGTTTAAAAGAAGCCATTTATCAAGAAGGATTTATTTATGAAGAAACGAATCCTGATTATGTTGTCGTGGGTCTTGATACGGACTTAACTTATGAAAAAGTTGTTTTAGCTACTTTAGGCATTCAAAAAGGGGCCAAATTCATTGGCACTAATTCTGATAAAAATATTCCCACAGAACGAGGCCTGATGCCAGGTGCAGGGTCAGTGGTGAATTTTGTGGAAAGTAGTACGCAAGTGAAACCTGTGATGATTGGAAAACCAGAAGAAGTCATTATGTCTAAGGCTTTAAAAAAATTGAATTTAAATAAAGAAGACGTACTCATGGTAGGAGATAATTACACTACAGATATTACTGGAGGTATTCGTTTTGGCATGGATACTTTATTAGTTACCACAGGCTTTACACCAAAAAGCGCTGTACAAAATCTTCCTATTCAACCTACTTATGTTTTAGATTCTTTAGACGAGTGGTCACTATGAAAAAAGCGTGGATGCGATTTTTAGGCTATGTGATCACTTTTATGACGATTTTTACTGGAGTCGTTGGAATAACGATTAACTTTAGACCCTTATATGTTTTTGATATCACTTATTTAAAAATTCCTGAAACAGTGGGTCTGTCTAAAACCGTCGTTTTAGAAAACTTCCAAAAGCTCATGAATTTTTTGAATTTTTTCTGGGTGAAGGAATTAAAAACTCCTGATTTTCCCATGTCAGAAGCTGGATATGGGCATTTCGTGGATGTTAAACAATTATTCATTTTAGATTATGTTGTTTTTTTACTTCTTGTTATTCCGTGTTTTTATTTTTTAAGAAAAATGATTCAAACAGGACAAAAATGGCGTTTAAATAGTTTCTTTAAAAAAGCTGCACTTATTCCTCTTTTACTGGGTGGTGTTATGGCCTTAGGATTTAATACTTTTTTTGTCGCCTTTCATCAATTATTTTTCAGTAACGACGATTGGTTGTTTGACCCAAGGACAGATCCGATTATTTTAGCCTTACCAGAGGAATTTTTCATGCATTCGTTTATTTTGGCCTTTGTTTTATTAGAAGGTGTTTTTTTATTAGGTCTTTTTCTTACTCGAGATAAAAAAGCATTAAAAAATTAAGTTATCTGTTAAAATAATAAGTGATATTAAAAGTATGCAAAAGGAGGAAAAAAGATGGAAGGAAATAAAATCAATCATGAAGTCGTCAATGAAGAGGAGCTTTTATCTTTAGGATACAGAAAGTATACTGGAGAAAAAATGGATATTTACTATAATAAAGATATTTGTGCTCATATTGGTAACTGTGTGCGAGGAAAAAAAGAAGTGTTTGAAGTCGGTCGCCGTCCATGGATTATTCCTGATAATGGGGACAATGAAACTAACGCTAGAGTAATTAATACTTGTCCTACTGGAGCCTTAAAGTTCATTTATAAGGAGGGAATTTAAATGTCTATTTCAGTAAAAGAAGAAGAAAATCGTTTTGTACTTTTAGATGATGAAAAAGAAATTGGGGAAATCACTTGGTCTAATGCAGGAGAAAGTCTGATGATTGCTGATCATACTTATGTAGACCCTGCCTACAGAGAACAACATTTAGCCCAAAATCTCTTAGATGCTTTAGTCAATAAAGCAAGAAGTGAAAACAAAAAAGTAATGCCTTTATGTCCTTATGTGAAACGTAAATTTAATGAAGATAGCCAATACGAAGATGTTTGGCGGAAATAACAAAAAAGA
>CAMJVA010000183.1 GCA_946409145.1 uncultured Enterococcus sp.
TTCTTCTCTTGTATATCGTGATATCATGGGTTCTCCTTTTTTGTGTCTATTTTCTAGAAAAAAAGCCTATTTTTTACCAAATTTTTGTTTGATAAATATCTTCTAAAGTTTGATAAATATCTTTGGTCACAATAGTAATATGGCCAATTTTTTCTTCTTCAAACATTCCTAATTTTCCATAATAATAAAAATTCCCTAAAGGAAAATCGTCTAAGAGATCTTCAGTGGCGAATTGTTCTTTACCTAAAATAGAGACCATAACACCGGAACTTAACAGTTGATTTTTTCCTAAAGACCAATTGCAAAGCCCTCTAATGTGTTCTGTTGCCGCTGAAAAACTACAAGTGTCTGTATAAATAAAACTTTCAGCTGATAAAATGGGATGCAATTCATTCACATATAAAAAGCCCAGTTTTCCAACAAAAAATTCAATGGTTAACCCACCAACGAGAGAAATATTTTCTGCTAAGTTTAAGGCAATTTTTTTAGCTTCATTTTCTACTTCTAAAGAAATTCTTCCTGGAATAATAGCTTCATGAAGTCGATCATTTTTCAGCATCACTTCTACTGGAGGAAAGGCTTCATATTCTTTTTTATCATTTCCAAAAACATGAACAGTGAGTTGTTTTTCTTTAGGAATCCATGCTTCTAATACACAAGGACCAAAACGCAACATTGGCACAGCTTTTTTTAAATCAGCAGGAGAATATAACATTAACCGGCCTTTTTCTTCATTATTTTTTTCTACCCGTTTTAACACACAAGGATATCCGATTCCTTCAATAGCATCTTGAATATCTGTAATATTAATAATCGTTGCATAAGGGGCAATCACCACATTATTGGCTTCTAAATAAGTTTTTTCTAACAGGCGATCTTGGGTAATTTCTAAAAGATCTAGACTTTGTGGTAAGTCCACGACCCCTTGTAAATGTCTTAAGGACTTAGGAGGAATGGTTTCAATAGCATAAGTTAACACATGACATCTTGTAGCCATTTCTTCAAGAGAGGCTTCATCATCATACTCTCCTTGAATTTGAAAATCACAAATTCCAGAAGCGACCGCATTTAAATCTGGATCTAAAAGTCCTACTTGAAAACCCATATTTTTAGCCGCAATGCCCATGGCCTTTCCTATTTCATTCCCACCAATAATTCCAATAATTTGGCCAGGTAAGATTTTTTTTACCAAGATTAAACCTCCTCGTCATCAGCTGGTAGAAAATTAATTTTTCCATCTTCTAATGAACCAATGCGAGCTAAGGAAATAACATTTACTCCGGAATTTTCTAAAAATTCTCGACCAGTTTGGAAACTTTTTTCAATGACAATTCCCACACCGCTTACTTTAGCACCAGCTTTTTCACACAATTCAATGAGCCCTTTTGCAGCCATACCATTTGCCAAAAAGTCATCAATTAAAAGAACTGTATCATTTTCATTTAAGAAACGGCGAGAAATACTAATTGTTGAAGTGACTTGTTTTGTAAAAGAATAGACTTCTGCTGTTAATAGTTCTTCATTCATAGTTAAACTTTTTGCTTTTCTGGCAAAAATCATGGGAACGCCCATAGCTTGAGCAGTATATAATGCTGGAGAAATTCCAGAAGCTTCAATGGTCACCACTTTTGTAATACCTTGGTCTTTAAAAATTTCAGCAAAACGATTGCCGATTTCATTCATTAAAACAGGATCCACTTGATGGGTCAAAAAAGAATCCACCTTTAAAACAGCGTCTGATAAAACTCGACCGTCATTTTGAATTCTCGTTTCTAATGCTTTCATGTAGTTGATGCACTCCTTTTTGTCCTAAATATAGTTATAATTTAAACACTCTCAAAGTATTTTTTCAATAGACTTTGTGAAAAAGTAAAAGCCTGGGACAAAATATGGAATCTTTTATCCCAGACTTTAACATTAATTTTTTTCTTGTTCCCGATACAATTCCATTTTTTTCCGAAATAAATCCCCATTGGTTGGAGGAGTATGAGTAATGGCATTGGCTCCGGCTTCAATGGTTTTTAAAATGCCTTCCTCCTCTTTTCCTCCTGTAGCAATAATCGGCAAGTCAGGAAATTGCGTTCTAAAATGGCGCACTGTTTCAACGGTATCTTTTCCTGCTGAAATATTAATTATTTTTGCTCCTGCTTTAATTTTTTCTTCTACTTTTGTGTGAATACTCGTTACAGTATAAACAATAGGAATATCTACTACTTCAGAAACAGCCGCAACGGTTTCCACAGGAGTGGGAGCATTTAAAACAACTCCAATGGAGCCTTGAGATTCTGCAAATAAACTCATAAAAGCACTGCGACTTCCTTGAGTTAGTCCGCCACCCACTCCAGAAAAAACAGGAATATCCGCCGCTTCAATAATACTTTTGGTAATAGCCGGGTGGGGTGTAAAAGGATAAACAGCAATAACAGCATCAGCATTGGTATTTCTCACAATGGCAATGTCAGTGGTAAAAATAATTGAGCGAATTCTTTTGCCAAAAATTAAAATACCACTAGCTTCACGAATGACATCGGGAACTTTCACAATATCTTTTCTTAAATCAGTCATTACTTCAGGAATTAATTTACCGAATTTATCTTCCATGAGTTGGCCTCCTTAAACTGAACTTTCCTCAGTGACAGTGTCATAATCCATTAAATGATAACTTTCAATCACGTTAATAATTTTTTTTGCATAAGTTGGATCAGTGGCATAACCAGAACTTTGTAAAGCGTGAGCGGCATCAGTATAATTAGTTGCTTTTAACACGGTTTCATATTGATTAGGATTCCAAGTGGTGCCATTAACAAACAGCTTCGTATGAAATTCTAACGCTTCACTATTTGAAGAAAAAACAGCAAAGTCTGCTGTAA
>CAMJVA010000184.1 GCA_946409145.1 uncultured Enterococcus sp.
CTCCATGCATTTTCAAGGCGCGAATGGTAGCTACAATGACAATGACATCTGGGGCTTTTTTAAGTAAAGGAACTTTAATATCTAAAAATTTCTGCCCCCCAAGATCTGCCCCAAAACCAGCTTCTGTCACCACATAGTCCGCACTTTTTAAGGCTAAGTCAGTGGCAATTAAACTATTACATCCATGAGCAATATTAGCAAAAGGTCCTCCATGAATAAAAGCAGGGGTTCCTTCAATCGTTTGGACTAAATTAGGCTTAATCGCATCTTTTAAAAGTAAAGCTAATGCTCCTTCTACTTTTAAATCAGCAACAGTCACCACTTCTTTTGTATAAGTATAGCCAATAACAATGTGGCTTAAACGGCGTTTTAAGTCATTAATATCTTTAGCCAAGCACAAAATAGCCATAATTTCTGAAGCTACTGTAATATCAAAACCGTCTTCTCGAGGAATCCCATTTAAAGCGCCCCCAAGACCCACATTGACTTTTCTTAAAGAACGATCATTTAAATCCAGCACTCGTTTCCATAAAATTCGTCTTGGATCAAGATTTAAACTATTTCCTTGTTGAAGGTGATTATCAATTAACGCAGCCAAGGCATTATTACAGCTAGTAATGGCGTGCATATCTCCTGTAAAATGTAAATTAATATCTTCCATAGGTAATACTTGGGCATAACCACCTCCTGTGGCCCCCCCTTTCATTCCCATAACAGGTCCCATGGAAGGCTCTCTTAAGGCAATGGCAGATTTTTTTCCTAATTGGCTCAAAGCATCTCCTAAACCAATGGTCACCGTTGATTTTCCTTCTCCAGCTTTTGTAGGATTAATGGAAGTGACTAAAATAAGTTTACCAAAATCATTTTTGGCTTTTTCTTTTTGTGCAGCAAAAGAAATTTTAGCTTTATAGTTGCCATAAAGTTCTAAATCTTCTGCTTTAAATCCTAGTTTTGCTCCAATTTCTGTAATTGGTTTTAAAATAGACTCTTTGGCAATGGATAAATCTGACATTTTTTTCCCACCTTTATTTTATTCATTTAAAAAAAGCCCTGATTTTTTCAGGACTTTTTCATTCACTCAAAGTAAAATCAATCTTTTTAACCGTCCGTATTTTTTCCCTCAACAAAGGATTATTTTGTTGTTCTTTTAAAAAGCGTCGACTAATTTTTTTACTGAAAAGATAATGTTTCTTTGTATGTTCCGTGGTAATAATTAAAATACCATTTTCAGCTAAACAGATTTCTTTAATTTGATCAAGGGTCACTACATACGTATTAGGAGGATAAATGGCTTTAACTTCCAGTTCATGATTATTAATCATGATGACTCTTTTAGTTTGCAACCAAATAAAAATCAAACAAATTCCCCAAATAAGTAAGGACAACCAATAAATATAAGTATTTTCAAAACTAACAATAGCACCAGCAAAAAAAAATCCTAGGGTAATCGACCAGTAAATCAAACTCGTTGCTGGTTCTGGATGATAATGGTATTGAAAAATAACCGATCCCCTCCTTTAACATGGTATAATCATAACACAAAATTAAAATCAGACAAAGGGGGAAGAAAAGTTAAATATGTTAAAAGTTTATGTCGATGCAGCAACAAAAAACGCAAAAGGGTTAACTTGTGCTGGAATCATGTGGGTAGAAAATGGCGTTACCACAACCTTTCAAATTCCCTTAGGTCTTATGACCAATCATGAAGGAGAATTTTTAGCTGTGATTCACGCTTTAAAAGAACTTTTAAAAGCGGGGAAAGAAAACCAGTGGCTAATTTTGTATACTGACAGTTTATTAGTCGTGAACACCTTAGAAAAAAAACACACTTCTCACCCTTTATACCAAGAATTTTTAACTCGTTTACTGTTTTTAACCAAAAAATTTACTCATTTAAATATTCAGTTTCAAAAAGATAACAAGCATAAAGGAGCGCATACTTTAGCAACACAAGGTTTAAGAAAAATGGAAAAAGAAGAAAAATCTTAACTCATAACCAAAAAAAAACAGTTTTAAGAAGAATAATTCTCTTAAAACTGTTTTTTTGTATTTAAATTTCAGAAGATAATTTATTCTCTTCACTATAAGCTTTTAATTTTTTTACTGCTTTTAAATAAGAAGGAATTAAAAAAGCAAGGGAGCCTAACCAAGCTAAAGGATTCGCAGAAGCTGCTCCTGGATAACCAAAAGCTTGGGCTAGAAAAATGGCCGCTAAAGCGCGCATAAGTAATTCTCCAAGACCCGCTAAAGTAGGAACTAAACTATTTCCCAAACCTTGTAACGTATAGCGAATAATGAATAAAATAGCTAAAAGAACATACATACTACCGTTAATCATAAAATAAGTTTTCGATAATTTTAAAATTTCTGGATTAGGATTTTTCAAGAAAAAACCCACTAACTCATTAGCAAAAATAATAATTAATCCCCCAGCGACTAAAGAAAATCCTCCAGACATTAGTAAACATTCTCTGACGCCTTGAATAATTCGGTGATATTTTTTGGCTCCTAAATTTTGTGCCGTATAAGTGGCCATGGCAATTCCAAAAGACGCCATAGGTTGGGTGGCAAATTGATCAATTCTTCCAGCAGCAGTATTAGCCGCTACAACCACAGTTCCTAAATTATTTAAAGCAGTTTGTAAAGCAATGGACCCAATAGCAATAATGGAGGATTGAAAAGCCATGGGCACCCCTACATAAATATGACTTTTAAATTCTTCCTTTTCATATTTAAAATCCGTTTTTTTCACATGTAAAATGCTGACTTTTTTATAAATGTAATAAGCACATAAAATACTGGCCACTACTTGAGCTGTGACTGTAGCAATTCCTGCTCCGGCTACGCCTAAATGAAATTG
>CAMJVA010000185.1 GCA_946409145.1 uncultured Enterococcus sp.
ATAAAAAGGAGCTGTTTTTTATGGAAGAACGTCGAGTTTTAGGAGCTTTATCTAATTTTTCTATTTTCTTTGCCCCATTTTTCTTACCTTTACTTGTTTGGCTTTTTACACCTAAAGAAAGTTTTAATCACGAGGAAGCTAAGAGAGCTTTAAAAATTCATATTCTTCCAGTTGTAATCACAGTCATTGCTTTTATTTTAATTGGGGGAGTAGGCTTTTTTACCAATGACTCTACAGTAACTGGTTATTCTAGTGTTATTTTAATTGGTTTAACTTTAGTTATTGATGGTATTGCTGTAATTTATAGTATTTATCGAGGCATTAAAGTATTAAGTAACTAATCCAAAAAAATTTTTGGAGGTTAAGATGAAAAAACAGCATTATTTATTTTTAATAGTAGGATTGGTACTTCTTTTGTTAGGGAGTGTCACGGGGCTTTTTTTGTTTAATTTAACCAGCTTAAAACAGCTTCCTAGTTCGGCTGAAGAAGTGAAAATGTGGGAGGCTGACCCTCGTCCTTTACAATCAGAAAAAGATGCTTTGAAAAAAGTCATGGCTATTAATAAAAAAAATAAAGATGTGGATTTAACTGGTCTTGAAATGGTTGTGATTCCAGGGTTAAGAGGAGCTTGGTCCATTAATCATGAGACTAAAAAACCAGCATTTGGAAATGATTGGGTGCCCCAAGGTTTAACTCAATCTAATGATTTTTACTACATTAGTGTCTATGATGGGGATCATCAGTTAAATTCATTGATTTTTCAAGTGGATAAAAAAACCAAAAAATATGTGAAAACTTTGATTTTAAATTCCAAAGCTCACGTAGGTGGTATCACTTATGATAATACTCACGAGCGATTAATTTATTCTGATGATACTAATGAATCTGGTGGCTTTGGTTATATTTCAAAAGAGGAGATTGATAATTATCAAGCGGAAAAAAGGCAACAGCCCATTTCTTCTGAAAGAATTGAGTGGCGTTTAGCCGTTCGGACCTCGGCGATTACTCTTTATAAAAATCAAATGGTTGTGGCAAAATATGGTAAAGATGAAAATGATCGTTCCATTATTTCAATTCCTTTAGATGAGGAAGGCTTATTTAAAGCAATTACTTCAGAAGATATTGATAAACTGGCGCAATCTTTTGTTAATATGTCAGAAAAAGAAATTGAAAAAAATTTTATTTCCACTTTAATTGCCCAAGGGAAAATTTCCTCCTTTCAAAAGGGGTGGAACAGGATGCAAGGAATTACGATTTCAAAGTCAGGAATTACTATTATTAGTCAATCTAATGGTCTAGCGCCTGGAAAATTGTTAGTTCAAAAAAGAACCCCAGATCCTGCCAAATGGGACAAAGAAAATTTCAATTATGATTTTTCTGGTCCAAAAACCCTTGATGTTCCTATGGCAGTAGAAGAGGTCACCATTAACGAAGAAGAAAATAAATTAGGAATGATTTTTGAAAGTGGTGCGAAAAAATATCGCGAAAGTAAAAAGAACTTGTTTTTCCCTAAATATTTAGATCGTATTTTAATTTATCCATTAGAAATTTACTAAGTGAGTGAGACAAATTTTGTCTTGCTCACTTTTTACTTATTTTAATTAGCTTATGTAATGAAAACAGTTATTTTTAAGAAATAAGCAGAAATATTTTTCAAACGAAAGGCTTTTGGGTATAATAAAGGTCAGAATTAGTCAAAAAGGAGGGAGAAAAAGTTGAGTAATCGTAATACATCTGATTTAATAGAAGCCTACTTGAAAAAGATTTTGAATAGTAGTGATGCCGTAGAAATTAGACGTGCAGAAATGGCTGATCTTTTCCAATGCGTCCCTTCCCAAATTAATTATGTGATTAATACTCGTTTTACCTTGCAACAAGGATATCAAGTGGAGAGTAAACGAGGTGGCGGTGGCTATATTCGCATTATGAAATTGCGTTTTACTGATGAAAGAAGTTATTTAGAGCAAATGTCAGAAATTATGGATAACAAAATTTCCATTAAAGATAGCCAAGAAATTTTACAAAAGCTTTATGAAGAAAAAATGATCACTAAAAGAGAAGGGAATCTTTTATTAGCCGCCCTAAGTCCCAAAGTTTTAGGGATTTATCAAGAAGAAGACTACATAAGAGCCCGCCTATTACAAGCCTTTTTGCAACGGCTAGGCTATGAAAGCGAGGAATAAAAATGCAAGAATTATTTTCTAATGCGGCTAAACACGTTTTAGCCATTGCCCAAAATCAAGCACAAGTTTTCCACCACCAAGCAGTGGGGTCAGAACATATTTTACTAGCTCTTGTTATGGATCAAGAAGGCATGGCTGGAAAAATTTTACGAGAACTAGGGGCAACGAAAAACGACATTATTGATGAAGTGGAAAGTTTAACCGGCCATGGTAATGTTGTGAGTTACCCAGAAAATACTTATCTTCCTTATTCTCCTCGGGTAAAACAAATTTTTGTTTACGCTGGGGATGAGGCAAAACGTTTAGGTTCAGAAAAAATTGGTACAGAGCATATTTTACTAGGATTGTTGCGGGATGAAGATATTTTAGCCGCAAGAATTTTAGCTAACTTAGGTTTGAAATTAACTAAAATGCGGCAAATGATTATGAAACAATCTGGCCAAAATAGCACTAAAAGACCAGCAGCTTCGACAAATCGTTCTAGCTTTAAAAATGCTCCAAAAACAGACGGTACCCCAACTTTAGATTCTTTAGCCAGAGATTTAACGCAACTTGCCAGAGAAAACAAAATGGATCCAGTTGTAGGCAGAGACAAAGAAGTTCGCCGTTTAATTCAAATTTTATCTCGTAGAACGAAAAATAATCCAGTATTAGTGGGAGAAC
>CAMJVA010000186.1 GCA_946409145.1 uncultured Enterococcus sp.
ACGTTTGAAAAAATAAAAATAACTTACTAAAAAATATTTTTTAGTCAATTTTAAAAGAGTCTTAACCAGAGAAATTTGGTTAAGACTCTTTTTCTTTTTCCAAAGTAAAAACTTCTGTTAGGATAAATATATAACTAAAGTTTTCAAATAAGAAAGGAGTATTTTTATGGACTTAAAAAAGGTGACCTCAGAAGAAACAGGGATTGAGCAAATTACTTTAAAAGTGGCTCATTTAGAAAAAATGACAACTTTTTACGAAAAAATTGGGCTGAAATTAATTAAAGAAAGTCCTGGAGTTAACTTTTTAGGAGTAGCCGATGATATTTTACTTGTTTTAAAAGAAATAAAACAACCTTTAAGAAAAGAAAATAAAGTGGGCTTATTTCATGTGGCTTTTTTACTTCCAGAAAGAAAAAATTTAGGAACCGCTTTGAAACACTATTTAACATTAAATATTTTAACTGGAGCCAGTGATCATGGATACAGTGAAGCCTTATATTTAAATGATCCAGAAGGTAATGGCATTGAGGTTTACTGGGACAAGCCGAAAAAAATGTGGGACATTAGAGAAGGGGGACGTATTGTAGGTGTAACGAAAAGTTTAGATCTTAGGAACTTGTTAGAAGAAAGTACTGAACATTTTTCTGGTTTTCCTAAAAATAGTAAAATTGGCCACGTTCATTTAAAAGTGAGAGATTTAAAGGAAACGGAAAATTTTTATGTGGAGCAGTTAGGTTTGCAATTGAAAGATAATTACGGCACCCAAGCTAAATTTTTTGCAGCTGGTTCTTATCATCATCACATTGGAGCAAATACTTGGGCGGGGACACAACACCTACCTTTACCGGAAAAAAATGATTTAGGTTTAGAGGAAATTGTTTTTACGCACTTTGAAATAAAAAATTTAGAAAAAGAATGGGAAAAAGCAAAGTTAAACTTTGCCTCACATTATGATTATTTAAAAGTGACCGATCCTAATGGAATTTTATTAAAGATAAAAGACTAATCCTTGCTAAGTGTGCTTTCTCATGTTATAAAAAGAAGTGACTTTAAATGAGGCGGTGAAAAAATGGACGCTAAAGAAAAAATGAAAGAACTTATTGCAGCCAAAAAAGGTGGAGGAAGATCAAAACAAATGCCCAAAGCAAAAAATGACCGCTCACAAATGCGAAAAGGTCCTAAAATATTTAATAAGTAGTTGTGAAAAAATATACGATGAAAAAAATATTTTATGGGAAGTCCTTGGCACCTTTTAATTCTTAAAAGAAGCTTTACCTACTGGATTTTTCGGAAATAAGCTAAAAATCTCATGGAATTTTAATCACTAAATGATTATCGTTCTCACTGAAGATTGTGAAAAATATTTCAATTTATTTTTAGCTTTTTTTTCTTCGTCATTCCTTTTAGAGAAAATGCGCGTGGTGGTTACAACTAAAAGAAAAGAATTTGTTATCCAAAAAATAAATATAATAAAAACTTTGTGAAACATAACGATTCCTTATGAATAGATAACGAATCGTTATTTTTTTTATGCCCAAAAGTGACCTATGATTACCTTGAAAAGCCATAGTGCTAATTAAACTCTAGCTTAAAGGAGCGAGAAGGATGAAAAAAAGTTATCGTTTGTCTGTTTCGGAAATGAATGATTTATTTGCTAATTTATCTGACAAATATGCCATTTTTGCCCCAAAACGGATTCATAATGGAGGCCGTTATGCCTTAGACGACACAATTATGTACAAAGAAGTTTCAACCTTTGAAGAAATTGAATACAAACAGCGTTCTATTTATTCCATGAAAGAAGTTTTAACTCCTTTGAATCAAACTTTATTTTACTTTACAGAAGATGAATTCAAAGAAGCCAAGTTAAAAGATGACCGGGAATTATTAATTTTTGGTCGCGCTTGTGATATTAATTCAATTAAAATGCAAGATCAAGTGTATTTGCAAAATGGGGGAGAAGAGGATTATTTCTACAAACGTCTGAGAGAAAAAGCCCATTTTGTTTTAATGGAATGTACGGAACAATTTGACGGTTGTTTTTGCTGCAGCTTAAATACTAACGTAACTGACATGCACGATTTAGCAGTATCTTTTAGAGAAGACGGGGCATTTGTTGAATTAAATAATGATGTATTTGCTAATTATTTAACACCTTTTGAAACGAGTGATTACCAAGTAAGTTTCCCAGAAAAAAATGAATTAGAAGTGGATTTCCCTCATATTAATAGTGTGGAAGAATACAACAAATTAAAAGCTCACCCAATGTGGGATGAGTATGAAAAAAGATGTATTGCTTGTGGAAAATGTACCATTGTATGTAATACATGTACTTGCTTCACCACGACTGATATTACCTATAGTAATAATGCTCAAGTGGGAGAACGACATAGAAATTGTGATTCTTGTATGTTTGCCAGCTTTGATACTATGGCTGGAGGTCATTGCTTTAGAAAATCAATTAAAGACCGTTACCGGTTTAAAATTTTACACAAAGTTTATGCCCATGATGCACGTTTCCAAACAGGTCCAATGTGTGTAGGATGTGGTCGTTGTGACGCTGACTGTCCGCAACTCATTAGCTATTCTGAAACCTTGAATAAAATTAATCAAGCTCTGAAAGAAATTCGTGCTAATGAAAATCAGGAGGTGGAAATTCATGCTAAGTAATGCTGTGAAAGAAGTAAAAAATCCAGTGCGCCCAGTGCCTCATAAAATTATTGACATTATTAAAGAAACAGAAACAGAATGGACCTTCCGCATGGAAAATACGTTACCTATTGAAGATGGACAATTTATGCAATTATCTA
>CAMJVA010000187.1 GCA_946409145.1 uncultured Enterococcus sp.
AAAAAGGCAATTTCCGCTTCAGGAATGTGGACTTGGTAATTTTTTTCTAAGAGCAATAAATTCGTTTTAACCGTATCCATTTGCAGGCGATATTTTTTTTGAAACTCAAAAAGTTCAGGAAATTCTCGGTGATGTTCTCCTTTTAATAAAGTATCAAATAAAACTGCCAAGTGCATAATAATTCCTGTATCTACTCCCGGCTCCAACACTAAATGCAGATCCCCTTGAATTTGGTGAATGGCTTTTTGAATTTGTAACACAAATTGATACAAAGCCGGAATTGTCGTAATGGTTTGGGATAAAGATTGGGCAATTTTTTCAATGGATAATTCTTCTGAAGCAATTCGTTTTAACATTTCTAGCTGATCTTTTTGGAAAAGATCCAAAGCTGAGAAAAAAGGAATATTTTGGTAATCAATATCCACTGTGCCGCAAATGGCAATGACTTGATAATCTTTTAATAAATTATCAATGTGTTTAATAAAGGTTGTTCGTTCAATAAATTGCATTTGAATGACTTCCACTTTTTGATGATCCACCACAGGATAAATTCGATTATAAAGACGGGCGGCCACTCCTTCACCTGTGAAGCAAGCTACCACAATAGCTTTTTTCTTTTTCTCTTTATGCACACTGAAAAATTGTTCTCTGACTCCTGATTCAAAGGAAATTTGAATATTTTGGTAAATATCTTCTAAGCTTCTTCCGACAGAAGCCATGCGCAAAGCTTCTAAAACAATTAAAGTGGAAGATAAAGAAATGGCTTTAGTGCGAATGCCTGTTTCTTCATAAATCATGGTACTAAAAGAATTTAAGGAACCCATATCTGTTAAAAGTAAAACCCCATTAGTTAAGGTTTCTTTTTGAGATAAAATATAATTTTTTAATTGTTCGTACATTTTTTTTACTTCTAAGGTTAAAGGCATATTCATGGCTACCCCTTCTTTGGTTCCTAGAAGTTCTTGGACTGTTTCTAGCATACTTGAAGCGGTGGAAGTCCCGTGCATTAACACAATTACTCGCACATTATTTTCTTGCACTGTTTTCATTTCCCCCACATCAATGGAGAGAAACATGGAAATAAAACCAATTTCATCAAAAGGAATTTCAATGGCATTTTCTTCTTCAATCATAGCCGATAAATCAATAGCTACTTGAAATTCTTTTAAATAATTTTTCCGAACATTATTTAAATTAGGATGGACAATACTGTGCCCTTCTTTTAATCGTTCAATAGTACTTTGCAAATGAAGAGCAAAAGCAAAGCGGGCTTTTTCCCCGTATTTTCTGTCTAAGGCTTTTTCTGCATGATCATATAAACGATTGGTTAAATCCCAAAGATGATCACTAATTAATTCCTTGTGGACAGAAGTTTGCGTGAGTTCTTCTACATAAGTGGTGAAATAAACATCCACGTCTTTACTAATTAAACTTTCTAAGTCAATATCTGCTAATTGTTTATTGGAAAACTCTTCTACTTTGGCTTCAATATTATTATAGACTTCCATGTTTTTAGTGGGATCTTGCCACCAAACCACATCATTTTCTCCTGGATCAAAGGTTAAATATTGTCCTTTATCTACAAAACGGTCCAGGCGATCGGGAACTTCTTTCACTTTTAATAAACCTTTTTGCACAAATAAAGGTAAATCTTCTTTCCGAATCGTTAAGGCATCTTCATTATGAGTTCGATAATGTAAAAAAGCTTTAGCACACACTAATTTTAAATCTCGTTTTACTTGTCCAATATTTCCTTCTGCTTCATAAAGCATAAAGGCTAAGACTGCTTCTCGCTCAATGTGGATTTTTTGGTGAAGACGGTTAGCTTCTTGTTTAATAAATAAAGAAATAATCTCGTACCGTTCATCTAAGGTTCGCTCTTTTAAACTAGGTAACGTAATGGACATGGGAATTCGTCGATTAAACGTGGTTAAAAAGTTTTCAGAACTTTCAGTGGTGGCTCCAATAATTTGCACAGAAGCTTCATAATGTTGGCTACTTTCTCCTAAAGGACGATAAATACCTTTATCAATGAAAGTAAATAACATTTCTTGACCTTCTGGGGGCAGGCGATGAATTTCATCAAGGAACAAAATTCCCCCATCTGCTTGAGCAACTAACCCTTTTCTATCTTCATTGGCTCCCGTAAAAGCACCTTTTTTCACCCCAAAAATATGGGAAAATAAAAGTTGCGGATTTTGTGCATAATCAGCACAGTTAAAAGAAACAAAAGGCGCATCAGGTTTTAAAGTTTTTGCTTCACAGGCAAATTGATACATACATTCAGCAAATAAAGATTTCCCTGTTCCAGTTTTCCCAAAAATAATCGTATGTAGTCCTCTTGGAGGATATAAAATAGCCGCTTTCGCTTGTTGAATGGAAATTTTTAAAGATTCATTCATTCCCACTAAATTATCAAAAGAAACTTTTTCTTCTTGATCAATTTCTAAACTGTACACGACAGGTCTGGTGTTACTTTTAATAATGAGTTCTTCTTTAGCAAGCTCACTTAAGTAACGACTGGCATTAGCCCGATCCATTTCTAAAATTTCAGCAACTTGTGAGGCGGTCATTCCTTTTTCGGTTTTTTTCAACAGATCAAAAACTTCTGTCTTTTTCGACAAGGCCATGAGGCACCCTCCTTTTTCTTAACGAATTAACCTTATAATAACACAAAAAAGCGCTTAATTGCGCTTTTTCAAAGGATTTTTCTAAGAAAAGAAAAGGAAAAAGGTTGAGATAAAAGTGTTTAATG
>CAMJVA010000188.1 GCA_946409145.1 uncultured Enterococcus sp.
TTGTTCATTACTTTTTAACTGTGCTATTTTAAATAAAAAAATGAGTGAGACGATTTTGTCTCACTCATTTTTGTTTTAATCCATTAGCGTTTGTTTTCTTTTTCAATAGCTTCCCACATACCAGTTAAATACATTGCTCCTAAGGCTCTATCGTATAAACCGTAACCAGGGCGACCAATTTCTCCCCAAATCATTCGACCGTGGTCTGGACGAATATAACCGTCAAAACCATTATCGTATAAAGCACGTAAGATTTTGTGCATATCTAATGAACCGTCAGAAGAAAGGTGAGGAGCTTCATAGAAGTCACGACCTTGAATATATTTAATATTTCTAACGTGGGCAAATGGAATGCGATTTCTCTTAGTGAATTCAGCTAAAATAGCATAAACATCATTAGTAGGTTCTTCAGAGATGGAACCAGTACATAAGGTAATACCATTAGAAGGAGAGTCTACGACGTTACAAATCCAATCTAAATCTTCTCTGTTTTTCACAATTCTTGGAAGTCCAAAAATGGAGTAGGGAGGATCATCAGGGTGAATGGCCATTTTAATTCCCACTTCTTCACAAGTTGGAATAATAGCTTTTAAGAAGTAAGCAAGGTTTTCTCTTAATTTTTTATCATCTACATCTTTGTAAGCTTCAAATAAATGTTTTACATGAGCTAAACGTTCAGGTTCCCAACCTGGTAACGTATAGCCGCCAGAAGATTCTTGGACTTCTTTAATGATTTGTTCAGGATCTTTTTGAATACCCGCTTCTTCAAAAGCCATGGTGGAAGAACCATCAGGTAAAATGTAATCAAGATCTGTTTTAATCCAGTCAAAAATTGGCATAAAGTTATAACAAATTACTTCAATACCATATTCAGCTAAATTGCGAATAGTTGTTTTATAGTTTTCAATATATTGATCACGACTTGGTAAACCGATTTTAATATCGTCATGAATATTAACACTTTCAATAACTTTTAAAGTAAGGCCTGAAGCTTCAACTTCATCTTTCAATGCTTTAATTCTATCTTTTGGCCAAACTTCACCAGCTGGAATATCAAAAAGTGTACCAACGATACCTTTCATTCCAGGGATTTGTCGAATTTGTTCTAAAGTTACTTTATCTTCGTTTTTACCATACCAACGGAAAGTCATTTCCATGGGACAACACTCCTTTTTTTATTTAAGTAAAATTTATCCTTCAGCTAAAGCTTTTTTTAATACTTCTCTAACCGCTCCAGGGGATGTGATCATTTCTTTAAAGTAGCCTTCAATTTTTTCTCCAAGACCTGCTTCATAAAGATTTAAGCCAAAAATAGTAACGTTACTTAAAATACTTTCTAAAGCACTATGAACTTCTCCTGTGTAACCTAAAGTAATAGTAGAAAGTTTTTCTTGTAATTCAGCTAACAAAGGATCAGAAGATGGGGTGAAGGCATTGCCTTTATCATCTACTCCTAGTAAATAACGCATCCAACCAGCAATGGTTAAAGGAATAAATTTCAATTCAGTTACATCTTTATCGTCTCTATCCACATATTTTTTAATGGTTTCTCCATAACGAATGGCTACTTTTTGGGAAGTATCTGTAGCGATTCTTTGGGGCGCATCTGGAATATATGGATTTGGAAGACGTTTTTCAATTAATTCATTAATAAATTCTTCTGGATGAATAATTTTTGGATCGTCTACCACAGGAAGTCCTTCTTGGTAACCAATTTTTTTGATTAAGCCCACAAGTTCTTCATCTTTCATTTCACTAGCAATGGACGTGTAATCTAAAAGGCAACCGAAAATAGCTAAAGCCGTATGAAGAGGATTTAAACAAGTGGTTACTTTCATGGCGTCAGCTTTATCTACTGTTTTGCGATCTGTTAACATCACACCAGCTGCTGCAAGATCTGGTTGTCCATTAGGGAAAGAATCTTCAATAACCAAGTAGTTAATCACTTCAGTATTAGCAAAAGGTGCCACATTAGTATGTTTTGCTGTATGAATTAATTCGGCGTCTTCAATTCCTAAATCTGTTAATTTTTTAGCCACATCTTCTGATGGGTTAGGAGTGATGCGGTCGATCATACTCCATGGGAAAGAAACTAATTTATCATTATTTAAATAAGCTAAAAAGTTTTCGGAAGCAAAATTATTTTTTACCCAGCCTTTAGCAATGTCTAAAATAGCTTCTTGGAATTTTTTCCCGTTGTGAGAGAAATTATCCGTGGAAACCATGGCAATTGGTAATTGTCCAGCGTTAAAGCGAGCCAATAGTAAGGATGTGACAATAGAGATTGTATGTTGACTTGCTTCTGGTCCTTTTGCTAAATCTTCTTCAACGATTGGGAAAAAGTTTCCTTTTGTATCTTTTAAATTGTAGCCTTTTTCAGTAATAGTAAATGTTGCTAATTGTAAAGCGGGATCTTCAAAAATTTCTTTTACAGCAGTATAGCTTTCAGGACGAGCTGGGTTGCAGTAATAACTTTTAGCTGTGGAAGCCAAAAGACGATTTTCTAAAGTGCCGTCTTCGTGCATGACAACTTGTAAAAATTGATTATTAAAAGGTAGGTAAGCATCATCAATAACACCTTCATCGAAGGTTTCACAAACAACGACTCCACTTTTTAATTTTCCTTGATCAAGTAAATCTTGCGCCGTTGCCGCATGAAAACCACGGTAAAGATTTCCTCCACCAAAGTGAATCCATTGAGTGCGACCTTCAGGAAGAGGTGCTTTTGGTAACTGAAT
>CAMJVA010000189.1 GCA_946409145.1 uncultured Enterococcus sp.
CCAAGTAGGTAAGGAAAAATCATGGATTTTTTTTCCAGCATTTTCTAAGTTCATTTTTGCTGCCCCTTTACTAAATATTTCTCACCCATTATAACAAAGTTTTAAAAATCATTCAATCTAGTTTTTAAAACTAGTTTGAATGGTTATAAAAATTTTATGATTCCTTTAACTAAAAAAACCTTGAAGAACTCGTTGAGTTCTCCAAGGTTTATTTTTGTAGTAAATAGTTATGGTCAAAAACGACCTTTATTTTTTTTATTTGAAATTCATCAAGACAATATTTTTCCAGTCGTTGTAATAATTCTTCATCGGAAAAGCGGACAGCTTTTGGCACCACAATATCAAAACTTAACACTTCTTCTTCTCCTTCATGAAGTCTTAAATCATGTAAGGTTAAATCTTCTTCTAAATAGCGGACAAATTTCCGCAAACTTTTTCTAATTTTTTGTCGGCGAGGATTTTTCAAATCTACTGGATCCACGTGGCACACTAGTTGAATATTTAACTCTTCTAAGAAATCTTTTTCAATGTGATCAATAATCTCATGAGCTTCTTCTAAAGAATAAGTATCAGAAATTTCAATATGCACCGTGGCAAATTCATGGTTTGCCCCATAACTATGAAACATTAAGTCATGGAAGCCTAAAATATCTGTTTGATTTTCTAAAAGGTCTTCCATTTTTTTAATTTTTTCTTCAGCGGGAATTTCTCCTAAAAGAGAACCTACAAAATCCATTAACATTTGAATACCAGAAAATAAAATATACCCAGCTACAAATAAACCCACAAAGCCATCAATCGTCAGACCAAAATAACTTTGCACAATACTTGAAATCAACACCACGCCTGTTGTGAGACAGTCATTTAAACTATCTTGACTACTGGCTTTTAGAGTGTCTGATTGAATGAATTGTCCGATTTTTTCATAACTACGACTTTGCCAAAACTTCACTCCAATGGAAAAAAGTAATAAGAAAAAAATCAACGGACTGGTTTTAATTGGGGCTGGAGTAATAATCCGTTCCACAGAAGTTTTTAAAAATTGCAGCCCTACAAAAATCACTAAGACACAAATAAAAAGACCAGAAATTGATTCAAAACGTTCATGTCCATAAGGATGTTCTTTATCTGCTGGTTTTTCAGCCACCACAAATCCCACTAAAGTAAGGAGTGATGACGCACTGTCTGTTAAGTTATTAATAGCATCTGCTGTAATTGAGACACTGTGAGTAAAGAGTCCTAAAAAGACTTTTAATAAACCCAGAAATAAATTACTAAATAATCCTAAAAATCCAGCTAATTTTCCCGCTTTTACGCGAAAAACTCCTGGTTCATTATTTTCTTGCATTTTACGAAGTTGTTTATTCAAGGATTCCATCCCCTTTAATCATCAAGTTTAGCACAATTTTATTTTCTTTAGAAATAAAAACAAGCTAAGAAATTTCTCAGCTTGTTTTGCAACTTTAAAAGTATAAAATTTTTCTTTAGATGTTGTCAAGGAATTCTTTAAGCTTTTTCATCTGGCACATAAGAATCTTCAAGGCGTGCCATCCACCAGCCTAAAAGGGCTCCTAAAATACATAATACCCCACACATAACAAAGCCAACAAAACTCATTCCAGCATAATCTTTTGGTACGATCATAATGGTTGAGGCAAAAACTACCCCTAAAATAAAGTGGAATAATTTTGCGTAGGCAATGGAGAAAATATAGTCCATTACTTTAGAAAGTCCTAAGACACAAACAAGTCCACCAATAGCTAAAGGAAGCAACACCGCAAAATCCACTGTTTTAATTCCATCACTCATGGCTTTATACATTCCCATATACACTAAAAAGTTAGAAGGAGAAAGACCAGGAACAATGACTCCAAGACCAATTAAAGCTCCAGCTAGCATCCAAGTGAAAAAGTTTTGATCCACAGCGCCACCCATTTTTTGTTCTCCAAAAATTAAGAACACTAAGGCGATAATAAAAGTAATCACTAATAGCCAAATATCAGAGGACTTTCTCCCTTTTTTTCCTGCTTCTTTCCATAAAGAAGGAACCGTTCCAATAATACAGCCCACAAAGAACCATAAAATAATCGTCGTATAGCTTCCTAAAAGGAAACTCACCGCAAAGGATAACAGAAAGACTCCTGTTAACCCTCCTAGACCTACTGGAATAAAATAAATCACATTTTCTTTAAAATTTTTCGTAATGTGAGCTAAAAAAGAAATAATTCGTTCATAAATTCCAAAAACAGCCGCTAAAGCTCCCCCAGAAACCCCTGGTAAAATAAAACCTGACCCAATGAACATTCCTTTCACAAATCGTAAAACCCAATCTTTTAATTTACTATTTTCCAAACTTTAAATTCCTCTCTTGCTTAAATTTTAAAAATAATCTGGTAAAGTAGGAAGTCCTCTAGGGATCACTTCTTCCAAATGATTAAATAAGTCAATATTTCCTTGAAGTCTTCCATAAAAAGCTAAATCTTTAGGTCGACGATACCCCATGAAAAGTTGCGTCCATTCTTGAATTTGTCCTACTAATAAATGAGCTTTATATTTTGGATCAAACACATCTTGACTGAGCTTTCTCACTTCACTTTGACCATCTTTTGTCACTTTTAATTCAAAGACCCCTTCATTCCAAGGGGCATAATCATCTTTTACTCCAAGTAAAAAGACTTGATCTTTGGCTCCCCTT
>CAMJVA010000190.1 GCA_946409145.1 uncultured Enterococcus sp.
TTTCAATGGCTTGATTCCCATTGAAAGCTTTAATCATCATGGAAATTTGATTTGTACGAATTTTTTCATAATCTAAATTTTCATTTACTAAACGAATTAAGCGATTGGTTTCATTTTCCATTAAGCGTAAGGCGGAAGATTTTTTATTTTCTGGAATAGCATCGTGACTTAGCCCTTCAATGAGACCGTTAATTGTGGTTAAAGGCGTGCGCATTTCGTGAGTAGCATCTGCCATAAATTGAATTCGCCGCTCTTCTTGTTCTTCCACTTCATTTTTATATTGGGCTAAAGATTCCGCCATTTTATTGAAATCTTCCCCTAACTCTTCAATTTCATCTTTTCTTAGTTTAACGGGGACTTGCACATCAAAATGTCCCTGAGCAATTTCTTTAGTGGCTTTTTTCAAGCGATTAATACGTTTCATTTGGTAATTAGCCAGAATATAACTTAAAAATAAAGCCACAAATGTTGAAATCACGAATCCTTTAATTAAATTTTGAATTAAAGGATTCAAGGTTTTTTCAATATTTTTTGCTGGTTGACTCACTACTAAAGCCCCGGCAAAAGTATTATTTTGAGAAAAAAAGGGCAACATAATATAAGAAGTAGCTTCATTTTGCCCAAAAAGATTCGTAGAGCTCGTGGCAGCAATTTGCCCATTAAAAGTAGGATCAGATACTTTTTGCCAATCACTAGAATTAATTTTTAAAGGTTTATTTTCTTGAAAAGGATATAAAACATTTTGCTCACTATCTAAAAAATAAAAGCGAACCTCTTGGTGAGCTAAGACGGACTCTGTGGCCGTTAAAGAATTAAGTAAGGCCTGCTGTTGGGCTTCATAAGAGGTGGCTGAATCATAAAGCTTAATATAGTTTTCTTGCATGCCATTAGCATAACCGAAAAGTTGGGTGTAGTTAGTTTGCTCCAAAGAACTTCTGGTAAATTGCATAAAAGAAAAACCAATAATGAGTAACACCACAATGATTAATGACCAAAAAGCTAAAAGTTGTTGGTAAAGATATTTCATTGACTAACCTCAGAATCATCAAATTTGTAGCCTACACCCCACACAGTTTGAATAACTTGTGGCCCTACTTTTTCAATTTTTTGTCTAAGTTTTTTAATATGGGCATCCACCGTTCGTTCGTCCCCAAAATATTGATAATCCCAAACCAGCTCTAATAATTTTTCCCGAGAAAAAACTTGTTTTGGTTTTTTAGCCAAAGTAAAGAGCAAATCAAATTCTTTAGGTGTCAGTCCTTCTATTAATTTATTATTTAAATAAGCTTCCCGCGTTTTCAAATTAATTTTCACATGATCTGTAACAGCATCATATTCTTCTTTATTTTCTGGCTGAGCAATGACTTGTTCTGCTTGTTCAGCTCGCCGGTGGAGTGCTTTAATTCTAGCAATTAAAGTTAAAGGACTAAAAGGTTTAGTCACATAATCGTCAGCTCCGATTTCTAGCCCAATGACTTGATCAGACTCGGAATCTCTAGCTGTTAACATAATTAAAGGCACTGTTTTTGACACTGCTCGAATTTTTCGCGCCACACTCATACCATCTAATTCTGGTAAATTCAAATCTAAGGTAATCATATCCCAAGTATCAGGAGCGTTTAAAAAGGCATCTAAGCCTGATTGACCGTCATATTTAAAAGTCGCTTCCCAACCTTCATTTAAAAAAAACATTTCCATCATTTCAGAAACAGATTCATTATCTTCAATCATCAGAATTTTCATTTTAATTCCTCCAACATTATTATTATCAAAAGCCGATAATTATCACTCATAAGTATACTCTAAATAAGAAAATTTCTCCAAAATTTATCTAATTAACCCTAGAATCTTCTCCTAGGAATGGTGTCTTTTTTCTGCTAAGATAAATACGTGAGTCATTACCTTTATTATAATGGGTAAATTTTTTTAAATTTTTGAACAAAAGGAGTTTTTTTTATGAAGCCAAAAGCCATAACTATTTTTGATTTAGATGGCACTTTATTAAATGAAAAATCAGAAATCACTAAAGAAGTCGCTTCTGCTATGAGTGAGCTTAAAAAAAATAATGTTCTTCCTATTATTGCCACAGGACGAACTAATATTGAAATTAAAACCATAGCTGAAGCTGCTGGAATTACTAGTTTTATTACGATGAATGGACAATATGTAGAAATAGAAGGAAAAGGCATTTATGAAAATAAAATTGAGCAAAAAATCGTTCAAGACCTTCTAACTGCTACACAAGCTAAGGGACACGAGTTAGGTTTTTATACCCCAGAAGAAATTTTTGTCACAGGACACACTCCTGTAGTGTCTGCTGCTTATGAAATTATTCATTCCAATATTCCACCTATTGATCCAGAATTTTACTTAAAAAAACCATTAAACATGCTTTTAGTTATCTGTGAAAATGGTGATGAGTTCTACAAAGAAAATTTTCCTGAGTTAAAATTCTTTAGAAATGGACCAAGTTCCATGGATACCATCTCAAAAGAAGGTTCGAAAGGTCATGGAATTAGAAAACTCATTGAAACCTTAGACTACTTCGATGTGCCTACTTACGGTTTTGGGGATGGTCCTAATGACGTGGAATTATTAGGCGCTTGTGATCATAAAATTGCCATGGGAAATGCAGTTCCTGCTTTAAAAGAGGTGGCAGATTTTGTCACCAAAAAAAATACTGAAGGGGG
>CAMJVA010000191.1 GCA_946409145.1 uncultured Enterococcus sp.
TCGTTTCTACTAAATCGTCTTGAGTTTTTTGGAGCGTTTCAATATCGACTAAGCCACGTTCGTTTTCTTTAGCTGTTTCAATGGCAGAAATTTTCAACATTTCAGAGTTTTTCTTCAAGAGTTCATTAGTTGTTTCAGAAACTTGTCGTTGAGCTGTCACAGCATCTTTTTGCCGTAATAAAGTTAGGGCAATGACCACTTGGTTTTTCCACAAAGGAATAGCAGTATTAATGGAAGCTTGAATTTTTTCAGCTAAAGCTTGATTCGTGTTTTGAATTAAGCGAATTTGGGGGGCTTGTTGAATGGTAATTTCTCTGGCTAATTTTAAATCGTACGTGCGTTTATCTAGGCGATCTAAAAATTGAGTATAGTCATTGGCGATTTGGACATCCATTTGATCCCCAGAATCTTGCGCTTTTTTCATGGCTTCAGGAATAATTTTTGTTTGGAGTTCTTCCATTTTCAGCTCTCCTGCAGCAATAAATAAATTCAAAGCGTCAAAGTAATCTTTATTTTTGTGATAAAGTTGTTCAAGCATCATATTGTCTTTTAGTAAACCGTCTTTTTCATGGTCTAATTTTACGGCGATTTTATCAATTTGTGCTCCGACTTTTTGATATTTAGCTGTTGCTTCATAAACGGATTGTTTCACTTTTCCAAAGACTTTTTTGAAAATATTATTTTCTTGGGCTCGTAATTCTTCAGGATCAGCAGCGTTTAATTGATACATTAATTCATTTAAAGAATCTCCAATGGGGCCAATTTCTTGTACTTGCACATGATTTAACATGGCTTGGGAGAATTCAGATAATTTTTCTTGAGCCACTGCTCCGTAACTTAACACCGATTGGGCATCTGAAGTGTCAATTTTTTGGGATAATTCTTTAGCTTGAAGCTGGCTATCTGGGGGTAATTTATCAAAAACTCTGGGAGCGGTTTTTTGTTCGTTTAAGGCGTTAATTTCTGTTTTTTGCTTTGGGGTTAAACTATCCACTGGAGTTTCAAAGGGATTATTTAACAAGTCATTTAATTTTGAGTCTACAGATTTTAATTCATCAGACATAATTTTTCCTCCTTATAAATGGTAAGAATGGTAAGTAAAAAGTGAGAAGAGTTATTCCTCCTCACTTTTGTTATTTTCATTATCCTTATTTAAGCTATTTTTGGCAATGGACATCTCTAAATCTAGTTCTTCTAAATCTTCTGCTTGTAAAAGTTGATAATCTTTTAAGACTAATTGGGACATTTGTTCAATAATTTGCGCGGTTTCTAAAAGCGTATCGTAAGTATCCTTATTTTTAATGGAATAAGCATTAATTTCCAAATACTTATCTGTTAAATCCACTAAATTAGGCAAGTGAGTGTATAAAAAATGATTGGCTTGATGCAGTTTTTTTGGTTCAGCGACTAATTGTTTGAAAATATCTTTTGCAGCTTTTAAAGTATGATTTCTCAAATCCACCGCCGTTAATTTTGGGGAGGATTTGATATTTTTTTCTAAATGAAGAATGCTTTCTTTAGTTTGGGCCATGGTTTCTCTAAAAAACTCAATATCATCATCAGATAACCCTTCACTCACATAATGATTTTCTTTTTCTTTCGTTAATCTTGGGGGGACGACAGTTGTGGTTTCTTTTTTTCTTGAAGTTTTGACTAAAGAAATAACTAAGACTACTATTCCTAAAAAAGCGGCCAAAGCTAAAAATATATTTCCTAATCCTTGTTTGTAACCGACAAAAAGATAAATGAGCAGTAAGATAATTAAGCCTAAAGTCAGATAGTTTTTTTTCATTTCGTTTAACCTTCCTTCTTTTCCTGCTTTTCAACTCATTTATATTTTAGCATAGACCAGGGCTTTTAAAACATCCGTCTAAGGATGTATTCTTATTTCTTAGAAAAATCCTTACAATTAGGAGTGTAAAATTCAAAGATCAAAAGGTAAATGACAAGAAAAATTGAAAATTATCATTGGTCTGTTAAAATAGTCATAAAAGAAAGGGTGGGCCTATGAAAGACATGGATATGACTGAAAAAACTTTAAAAAGAGAAACGCTTTTTAAAGGAAATATTATTGAAGTAGCCCTAGATACAGTTTCTTTACCCAATGGAGGCGTCAGCCAACGGGAATTAGTTTTTCATCCAGGAGGAGTGGGAATTGTTGCCATTGATCAGGGAAAAATTATTTTAGTCAGACAATTTCGCAAACCCTTAGAAAAAGTCTTATTAGAAATTCCTGCTGGTAAAAGAGATGAAAAAGATCATCAGGATCCAAAAGAAACTGCACTAAGAGAATTAGAAGAAGAAACTGGTTTTACAACACAGAATTTAGAAAAAGTCTGCGAAGTGTATTTATCCCCTGGTTTTTCTAACGAAAAATTATGGATTTATTATACAGATCAACTGATTAAAGTACCTAATCCCCTTCCTCAAGATGATGACGAACTGCTCATTGTAGAAAGATATACGTTAGAAGAAGCAAAAAAAGCCATTTTAAATGGAGAAATTGAAGACGGAAAAACAATTATTGGCATTCAATATTGGGAAATGCATGAGAAAGGGTGATTTTGTGGATAAAACGCCTTTAACCCGGAAAGAATTGCGCCAGCAAAAAGAAGCACAAGAAAGAAAA
>CAMJVA010000192.1 GCA_946409145.1 uncultured Enterococcus sp.
TCCCAGCAAAAATAAAAGCCCCAATAATCATTCCTAAAGCTTGAGGTAAAATAACGGCTTCTGCATTAACACCAAAAAAGTTAATCACTGCATTATACGTAGCATAACCTAATGAAGACACTAACAATGCTCTTAACCCTTTTTGAAAATTTAACATGGGACCGTGAGTTAACTCTCTATTTGGATCTTGTTTAGCCGTTAATGTAGCTCCTAAAATTAAACAGCCTAAGGCAATAACGCCAAAAATAACATCTTTACTTGTTTGCCATTCGTGAAAAATAAAAACCCCAATTAAAGTGGTTAACACTAACTGCATCCCTGTGGAAATAGGCAAGGTAGCAGAAACACCCATCATTTTCATTCCGCGAAATTGAAAGTTTTGCCCTAAAGACCATAAAAAACCTGCTAAAAGTCCCACAAAAATTGTTTTAATATCTAAAGTTGGACGCATAAACAAAAAGGCAATCGCCGCAAATAAAAAGGCGCCTAAAGTCATTCCTAAAGTTTGTTGATTGGCATCTCCACCAATTTTTCCTGAAACCAGTCCCACACTTCCCCAAGCAAAAACTGGTACTAACGCAAATAAAATTCCCATTTTAACCTCCTATTAATTCCTAAAATTTTAAAAGAAAGGCTGAACGAGTCGGTTCAGCGCTCAAGTAAAACGACTTGAGTGGTTGGATAATTAAGCTGATTTTTCCTAAAATCCTCATATTTTTACTGTCTTTTTTTGAAGTATTCTTTAGACTTTTTAAGAAATTTTCTAAAAAACGTCAATTAAAAGACGTTACAAGCAAAAATTTATCAGAGATTTCAGTTAAATCCCTCAATCATCCCTTTAAGCTAAAAAAGAGATATCCCAAAAGATATCTCATTAAAATCTGTGGTCTATTAAGTTTAACAAGGGAAATTTAAATTAGCAATACTTTTGAAAATTTCAAGAAAATTTTTTCCTTTTTGTTATTTTTTTTTAATTTTCTAAGGCTAAATCATCAAGGTGAAAAAAGCGTAAAGTAACACGAGTTCCTTGACCAAAAGTGGAAGAAACCAGGATTTCATGACTTAATTTTTCTGTTAAGTTTTTAGCCAAGAAAAGCCCTAATCCAGTAGATTTTTGTTCATTTCTCCCATTTTCTCCAGTGAATCCTTTGGCAAAAATTCGGGGAAGATCCTCTGGTAAAATACCAATACCATTGTCTTCAATTACTAAATCATCATACGTGTCCCCTTTTTGAAAATGAATCGTAATTTTCCCTTCAGGTGGGGTGTATTTAATACTATTGGCTAAAATTTGGCGGAAAATAAATCCTAACCATTTTTCATCTGTTAAAACTGTAAAGTCTTCTCCAGACATTTGAATGCTCAAATGTTTTTCCAAAAAATAATTCACAAAAGTTTTCACATTTTCTTTCACAATTTTTTCCATGGAATACTCATGAATAACATAGTCTTTAGCAAAACTATCCAAACGAGAAAAATACAACACTTGCTCCACATAATCATTGATTTTTCCTAGCTCATTTTCCACTTGATAATACCTAGTTTCTGGAATATCTTCTTTAATATTTTCTTGAATTAAAGAAATAGCTGCTAGGGGAATTTTAATTTCATGCACCCAAGTATCTAAGTAATCTTGGTATTCTAGTTGCTTCACTTTACCTTCTTGGGCAGCTAGATTATAGGTTTCTTGAATATTTTCCAAAGTTTCTAGGACAAATTTTTCTTCATTCGTAGAAAAATCATCTACCAATGACGTATCAAGATTAGCTTGAAGATTTTTTAATCCTTTGTAATAATCACGCTTTTTTAAATAAGACCATCCAATGAGGAGAAGAAACAAAATAAATTCCAAGGCCAAAAAGTACCAAGTAAAGTCCCAATTTAAAGAAAAGCCAGGGTAAATCCAAATTAATAATAACGTGATTCCCACAAACAGCACCCAAGCAAACAGGAAAATTTTCATATCCCACAAATACTTTTTAAAATTCATGTTCTCTCCTTAATAAATTAAATACCCTTGACCGACTTTCGTTTGAATAAAGTCTTTGACGCCTGCTTGTTCTAATTTTTTTCTTAAACGATTAATGTTCACAGTTAAAGTATTATCGTCTACAAAACGTTCATCTTCCCATAAACTTCTCAGTAATTTTTCCCGACTCATAATTTTCCCGTGATTTTCCATGAGTAAAAAAAGTAATTTATATTCTGTTTTAGAAAGATCCACCATTTGTCCTTTCACTAAAGTAGAACTAGTAGCAAAGTCCAAAGTTACCTCTCCATAAGATAAACCACTCATGTTTTCTTCTTGATAATCATAGCTTCTTCTTAATAAGGCTTTAATTTTCACTTGTAACACTTCTAAAGAAAAGGGTTTAGTTACAAAATCATCCCCACCCATATTCATTGCCATAACCATATCCATATTCGTATTTCTAGAGGAAATAAAAATAATCGGCACTTTAGAAACTTCTCTAATTTTTTGACACCAATAAAAACCGTCAAAATAAGGTAAGTTAATATCTAATAAAATTAATTTAGGGTCTTCTTTCATAAAATCTTCTAGGACATTTTTAAAATCTTTCACCACATACGTGTCGTAACCCCACTTTTTTAAATC
>CAMJVA010000193.1 GCA_946409145.1 uncultured Enterococcus sp.
CGCTTCTTTATAAGAAACTGGGATATTTTCAGGAAAATTTTGTTGTTTAAACCAGCCTATTTCTAAAGATTCTTCATTTAAAAGAATCGCTTCTTTCGGAAAATTTTGGCATACATAAACGGTAGTGACTACAAAAAATTCATCCCCATTATCTGCCGTGACAAAATAATCTTTTCCAGAATAAACTTCTTGTAAAACTAAATCTTCTTTCGAAAGCGTCCATCCTAGTTCTTCTTTCACTTCTCTTAAAGCACATTCTTTTGTGGACTCCCCCAACTCCATTAACCCTCCAGGAAGTCCCCATCTTTTTTGTTTTTCATTTCTTTTTTGCAAAAGAATTTCTTTCTGCTCATTGCAAAAAATGACACTGACTCCATTTAAAATAATCGGTTTTTTCCCCACCATTTCGCGAATATAACGGATATAATCCATGAACTTCACCTCTTGTTTAGTGTAACAAACAACAAAAAAAGCTTAAAGGAAAATCCTCTAAGCTTCAAAAATTAATTTTCAACGGTTTTTTTACTAGTAGCTAATGAAGTGTCCGCAAATAAAAATTTCAAATAAGAAATTAACACATATCCTACTACTACAGTAGCAATAGTAATTTCCACAATGGCTAATGGAAGTAATAAGGTGGAATGCATGCCTAAATGTCCTAAATATTGGTAAAAAGTATAACAAGCTGTAGCACTAATCACTAGTGGGAAAGTAAAGGCCGCATAACTTGGGTAAAAAGGTAATTTTAACCAGTCTTTCATTTGGCTAATAACCCATAAGTATAAAACTTGAGATAAAATAAACAAACCAACAGCTAAAGGTAAGAAAGGTTGATCAAAATCTTTTAAATAACCAGTTAAGCATAAAGAACCAGGTGCTGATAAAATAGTCGTTAAAGGAAGCGCTCCTTCAGCTAATTTTTCATCATGTTGAATCCGTTTAATAATAATAGGTAGGAAAAATAAATATAAACCTAAAGACAACCAGAAGAACCATTGCCCGACACTTGGGAAAAAGTCTTTTGCAGTAACTGTAATAACTCCAAAACCTACAAAAATAATAAACCAACTTGGGTAAACGTCTGTAATTGAAATAGTATTTTTCACCACGTGATGCCAGTTGAAAAATAAAACTAAAGACACTTGAATCACACACGCTAAAATCCATAAACCTTTAGCAAAAAGTGCCATATGAGGCAGTGGTAAAAGATAAGTACAAATCACAAGAAGGGCCATGGAAAAAGTTGGGGAAACAGAACCAATAATGGGATCTTTTAATGCTTGATGACTTTCTTTAGTATGGACAACAATTTTCATGATGACTAAAATCATTAAAACAATACCAATGATTCCCATAATATTTCCGATGATTGGGGGTAAAATACCTTTGTATAAATTACCTAAAGAAACAAGACCTAAAATCAAACCACAAATGGGAATGGGAAGTTTGTTCAACAAATTTTTCATGTGAGACTCCTTTGTAAACTATTTATTTTTTTCAATTAATGAAATTAATGACGTGTTAACAATGAAAATTATAATTGAAAACATTTCATTTGTAAAATTGATAAATAGAATAGTTTGTATTATAATACGTAATGAAAGAAGGTGCCCCATGTTAGAATGGATTGATACTTTTTTAAAAGTGTATGAACTAAAAAGTTTTAGTTTAGCGGCTCAAAGTTTATTCATTGCCCAGCCTACTGTGAGTTCTCATATAAAAAAATTAGAAGATAATTTTAATACTCCATTATTTTTACGAAATGGAAAACAAGAAATTATTCCTACTCCAGAGGCGGATTTTTTATATCCGCGCTTTTTACAAATCAGAAAAGAGTTAAATTACTCTATTGCTCAAATGCGCAATAAAGAAAATTTTCAAGAAGATTGTATTTTGGCGTGTTCCAATACTACAGCCATTACTTTGTTACCTCCTTTAATGAAAGATTTAATGAAAGCTTTTCCCATGGTCAACTTCATCGTTCATTTAACCAATTCTAAAGGTGTGGCAGAAGAAATTTACAGCCAAAAAGCCCACTTAGGACTCCTTGAAAAGCCCATTAATACGGCTCATTTGAAAAAAGAAATTCTTTTTGAAGATGAATTAGTTTTAGCAGGAAATAAAACGGAAAACACTTGGATTTTGCGGGAAAAAGATTCTGGTATTCGTTTTTACAATGAACTTTATTTAAATGAACATGATTTGCACCCTAGAATTTTGCAAGTGGACAATAATGAGGTTCTCATTCGTCTATTAGAAGAAAATGTTGGACAATCCATTATTTCAAAGCTTTCCTTAACTAAAGACATTCCTTTTGAACCAATGAAAAATTCCATTAAAAAAAGAGAAATTTTTCTCGTCAGTCCAATTTTTAACACTACTCCAACAATTACAAAAATTTATCAATGGTTAAAAGACATTCCTTGGGACACTTTTATTAAAGACATTAGTCACGTATAATAAAAGAAAGAAAAATGAAGCAAAACACTCAAAAGATAAAAAGTGTCAACACGTTTCAAAAATTGACTTAAAAAATCTAGCAATTAGGAAGGATGAGTTCATGTTTAAAGGAGTTTTATTTGATTTAGATGGGGTTATTACAGACAC
>CAMJVA010000194.1 GCA_946409145.1 uncultured Enterococcus sp.
TTACTTTGTTTGGCGATTCTTTAAAGAAGAAGGTCTCCCATTAAAAACTAAAAAATGGACCGATAGATAATCTATCGATCCATTTTTTTAGTTTTTAAAAATACTGGCGGCCAGGGTCGAACCAAATAATTTTCCATAAAACATCACACAAAACTGAGAAAAATAGGTAGCAAAAAAGTGAGGCAAGGTTAAAAAAATACTCAAGCATAAAAAGTTACGAAGAACTGATAAAAAAATTTTAAGCATAAAAAGTTTGGAAAATCTCATTGAATTGTTTATTTACTGGAGCCATAATTTCTTTTTCAGATAAAAAGGCGGTTCCTTCTGCGCGCAATACTTCTACGTCACTAAATCCCATGACTTCTTGAAACATGGCTGTTAAATACTTAGGAGCAAAGTCCATTTTTTCATAAAAATCATTATTCGTGTAGATAGAACCACTGGCGTAAAGTAAGAGCATTTTATAATCGTTTGTCATTAAACCTATAGAAGCCTTACCATTTTCTTCAGGGATATCAAGGTATTTAAACGTTTCTCGGGCAATTAAAATATTGTCCAAATAATCTTTCAATCTTGAGGGAATATTAAAATTGTGTAAAGGAGAAGCAATTACAATGCGGTGATGGTTTTTAAACTGATTTAACAGGGTCAAACTAAGTTGTTTAATTTTATTTTCTTCAAGACTTAAGGGAATTTTTTGTAATTCTTTGTCCCAAATAGTTAACAATTGTCCTTCTTCAATGGAAGGAATAGTTGTGTCATAAAGATTTAAAAGGGTTAATTTTTCTTGAGGGTAATGAGCATAAAATTTTTCTTGAAATAAATTCATTAATTTCAAAGAATAATGAGCTGTATTTTCATAATCAGGATGAGCATTAATGAGTAATGTTTTCATTGGGCGTTCCTCTTTTCTTTTTGATATACTTACTATAAGAGTTAAAGGTGACATTTTCCGTCACCATTAAGGAGAAATTTATGAAAAAATCAGAACGTTTAAATCAAGAACTTATTTATTTAAGTGGGAAGACAACCTTTAATTTAAGCGATTTAATGGCTGAGTTTTCAATTTCTAAACGCACTGCTTTAAGAGACATTGAGGCGTTAGAAAATCTCGGTTTACCTATTTATGTAGAAAATGGGCGATACGGTGGCTATCGGTTAGTGTCGCAAAAGCCTGTGGTTCCAGTTTATTTTAATTTGGAGGAAATTAAAGCCTTATTTTTTGCCTTAAAAGCCTTAACTCTTTTATCCAGTACTCCCTTTCATCAATCTTATGGACATATTCGGCAAAAATTATTTGCCACATTGTCTTCCACTCAGCAAAAAATTATTGAGCAGATGTTAGAAGTGATTGACTATCATAGTGTCCCTCCTTTAAAAAAATTAGATCATCTAGATTTAATTTTACAAGGAATTATTGAAGAAAAAATTTTATCAGGGGACAATTTACAACATGGTAGAAAGCCTGTGGAGCTACAGATAGGGGAACTTTTTTATCGAAGTGGCGTGTGGTTTTGTAGTGCATGGAATTATTTAACCAATGAATGGGGAACATATCGTTGTGATTATTTAGAAAATCTAGAATTTAAAGAAATCCCAGGAAAGTTCACTTTAGAAGAACTACAAGAAAAACAACAGTATTACGAAGCCCATTATCACCATACTTTATTTCGTTGTAAGCTGACGGATTTTGGGAAAGAATTATTTTTAAAAAGAAATTATCCTAATATGCATTTAACACAAAAAGAGGGAAATTTTTATATTGAAGGAGGATATAACAAAGAAGAATTGACTTATATGACCCAATATCTTATTTCCATGGGCAAGCATGTTTATGTGGAATATCCTGAAGAATTGCAAAAAAGTGTTCAAAAAGAATTAGCTTTTATTCAAGGAATGTATGAAAATAATGAGTAGAGTGTAAAAAAAGGGAAGAATCCTAAAAAGATTCTTCTCTTTTTTGTTGAGTAGTTAAGAAAAAGATTTTTGCGAAAGTAAAAATTCTGTTAATCCTCCCACAATCAAATAACTTAAAAGTGAAAAAATGGTGTACCATTGTTCATTGAATAAATGATGTTTAAACAAAATAAATAAAAGTATTAAACAAAGAAAAGTTATTGGAAAAAAGATATTCTGAGCAAACTGCCAGCTTTTTTCACTTGCTTTACTCCTTTTTGTTTTAAAGCCAATGAGTGAATTAGGTTGTTGGTTTAAATGAAAAAAATTTCCTAAAGAAAACAAGCCAGAAAGAGTTAATAATAATAATAAGCCAATGGTCATTTTTTATCCTTCTTTTCTACTTCTTTATTTAAAGGTCAGTATAGCACTATAAATAGAAAAAATATCCATTTAATGAAGTAAAAAAGTTTATTTTTTTAAAGAATCATTGAAAAAATAAGTTTTACCCTAAAGAGTAATTAGTTGTGTTTTAATACTTATTTTTCTATAATGAATATAGAGCTGATAGTTAATCAGTTCTAATTTTAATCTTCAAAGTTTACAAATGTAAATTTATATAAAATGTTTACTAAAAGGATGGTGTAAAAAATGAGCGAAGAAAAAAATAATTCTTCCAAGCAAGAAGAAAAACAAA
>CAMJVA010000195.1 GCA_946409145.1 uncultured Enterococcus sp.
AGAGAATTCTCTGAGAAGGATTTTTTTAATGTTATGTTATTACGTGCCAGGAGGGATTCGAACCCCCGACCGTTCGCTTAGAAGGCGAATGCTCTATCCAGCTGAGCTACTGGCACAAAATCATCAACATTTGTAATTTTAGCAGATATTTTTTTAAGATTCAAGTCTATTTAAGAAAATAATCTATTTTTTCTTAAGCAACATGATCCCATCCCCTAAAGGAATAATACTCGACATTAAATTTTTATCTTCATGAACCACTTGAAAGAGTTCATTTAATTTCCGATGAATACTCCGATTTTTTCGCGGAATACTTAAAACATCGTCAAAAACAGTGCCTCCTTGAAGCACATCATCAATCATTAAAACACCATTTTCTTTCAGCACTCTTAAACATTCAGGCAAAAATTCAACATATTTGGCTTTAGCTGAATCCATAAAAATAAAATCATATGTCTTTTCAGGCAAGGTTTGTAAAAGATCCGCGGCTTGCCCTTCTAAAAGAGTGATTTGTTTTTCTAAATTAAAACGAGCAATATTCACTTTAGCTTTTTCAGCCATTAAAGGATTTCGATCAATTGTAGTCACATGACTTTCTGGTAAAGTTTTCGCCATTAAACTAGCCGAAAAACCAATAGCTGTTCCAATTTCCAAAATATTTTTTGGTGCCATTAAACTTAAATAAAATTGTAAAAAAACGACAGTTTCGTGAGGGATAATAGGGACATTTTGTTCATGGGCTTCTTCTTCCAACTCTTTTAAGTCCCCTGTTAACTGATTTTGTCCCAAACGTAAAAATTCTAATACTTTTTCATCCACTACTGGGCGATACATCATTTCATTTAACATTATTTTTTCCTCTTAAACGTATTTAGAGGCTGAAACAAAAGTTAAACAACTTTTCTTCCAGCCTCTATTATGTATCAGGCACATGGCAAGCACAACTTAGTGCTGCTTCCTTCCGGATCTGACACGCTTCATTGCCTCGCCATTGCCCTAGCCTTTGCAGGCAAGTTTTATTTTAGCGTATTTTTTAATAAATTACCAGCCTTTTTTTCCGCTTTTTTCCTTTTTCTAATGGCGGAAAAAAAATTCGTCAAAATTTCTCCACACTCTTTTTCTAAAATGCCACCTTCCACATAGGCTTGATGATTAAATCTTTTCTCCTCTAATAAATTCATCAAGGTTCCTGCTGTGCCTCCTTTTTTATCATAGGCACCAAAATAAACCTCAGGGACGCGACCTAAAACCATCGCCCCACTACACATGGCACAAGGTTCTAAAGTAACAAAAAGTTGGCAATTTTCTAAGCGAAAACTTTTTTGTCTTTCGCACGCTTGAGAAATAGCGTTCATTTCCGCATGGGAAGTCGCTAATTGCTTGGTCTCTCTTAAATTAAAACCCCGAGCAATAATTTCTTTTTCAAAAACAATGACACACCCAATAGGAACTTCTCCTAAATCTTCCGCTTTTTTTGCTTCTTTTAACGCTTCTTTCATGTAAAATTCTTTTTCTGCTCCAGTAAAAGTTTCCTTAATTTCCATAGCTCTCCTTTAAATACTTATGTTAAAATGACTACGAGGTGAAACACTCATGGATAATTTAACAGAAATTTATTCCTTTGGCAAAAGGTCAGAAAAAAAATCGGAAAAAGCAACGGATTTATCTCTCCCTTATGATAAAGCTTGGTTTATTTTGCCCAAAAATAAATTAAGTCTTACTGAAATAAATTTATTAGAAACACTTTTTCCAGAAACTTCTTCTGTGGATACGAAACATCACCAATGGTACAATATTTTATTTGCTAATGAGCCTGTAAAAGAAGAAGGTTATTTTAGAATTTATCAAATTCAAATCCAATCTATGCCAGATTATTCTAAACAAACGTGGCTAGAAAATATTCGAGAAATGCTTCATTTAGTGGACGATTTTTTTCTTAGTCCTAAAGAGTTAATTTTAGTTGAAAAAAAATCAAAGCATAGTTTTTCCTTAGAGGATTTAAAAGGACTTTTTGCCACTTTAGATGCTGATTTTGATGCAACGACGAAAATTTTTGTTGGGAGTTTTTTTGAAGCTAGAGAAAATTTCACGCAATTGTTTGCTGAAGAACAGCACATTTGCCAACAAGAAGCCAAGCGCTTTTTCCAAGAAAAATTTTTATCCTTAGCCCCTATTGCCCTAGATTATTTAACCAAAGAAAAAATTGAAAAAAGTCAGCTTCTCCAAAGTTTCCGCAAGGTTTTACTAAAAGATGAAGAGCTTTTAGAAATTATTTTAGCCTTAGTTAAAAATCAAGGAAATGTTTCTTCTGCGGCGAAAGATTTATACATGCATCGGAATACTTTGCAGTATCGTTTAGATAAATTCCATGAACAAACTGGTTTTAACCTAAAAAACATGGAAGATTTAACCCTTTGTTATTTACTCATAAAAAAATAGACCTTTAGGCTTTGGCCTAAAGGTCTATTTTTTTGAATTAATAAATTAATTGCAAGAAATCTTTTTTCGTAATGTCCCCAAAATATTTTTTCAAATCAATTTTATCAACAGCGCCACTTAAATCTTCTTTTTCGTATCTGACACCTTTTA
>CAMJVA010000196.1 GCA_946409145.1 uncultured Enterococcus sp.
CCATGTTTTAAAGAAGAAAGTTCATGTTCTGTTTGACAAAGATCTTTTAAGGCAGAGACTTCTTTGCACAAATCTCCTTCAAGTAAAACCCCAAAATCTCTTTCACAAGAATAGTTGTAAACCACACAAGAAGGATTTTCTTGAATGGACATATCATGAGCAATTTGTTGGTCGGTGAAAAAAGCTTCTTTTACAATAGCTGACTGACGATCAGCTAAAAATTCTGCCAAATCTCCACCAACTTCTGTTACCAATTGTTCTACTAATTCTTGCGTATAAGGAACTTTTTCTACCCCACAGATTTTTTGTAAGGCCAATAAAAAATTCCGGCCTTTCTTTTTCCCTTGTAATAATACAGCCTTGTAATCAAGAGCTGCTGAATACAAGGTTTGAAAAATTTCATTTCGTAAGGTTAAATCATTTTTTGGTAAGTTTCTTTTTTTAAATAAATAATCCACCACATGCATATTGACAAATGGAACAAAGCGAAATTGAATCTTTTTATGCTGTTGTGTTTGAACCAAATGTAAAATTTGTTTTTCTGCATAATAACAATCCGTTCCCAGTGGGTTAACGAATAGGTAAATCTCTATCATGTTTCTTTCCCCCAATTAATCCCTTGTTGCATTCCCCATAACTAATTTAACAGAAGTGTGACAGAATTTAAAATAATATGTCTTAAAAAATGTGGGTTTTTTAAATGGAATTTTCTGTAGCTCGTTTTGTTTTACTGTGGGCTTTTTTATAAATAACATGAGAATCATTTAAAAATTGTAAAAAGTCTTCTTTCGTGGTCTTTGTATTTTGGACTTCTAACTCTAGTTCATAATCAACTTTTCCTTGGTAATAACTTTTATCAAGAGCAAGTATTCCTAAAGGAGTATTTAATTCTAAGCGATAAGTGGTTAAGTCTCCTAAAAAAAGCAAGTCATTTAAAGAAAGCTGACATTTTTTTAAGGCTTGTTCCACGGAAGAATTTGGTTTTAAAGTCTTTTTTTCCAGAAGTGAAACTAACTCCGTTGCTGAAAGAGGATCTGTAACTTCTAACTTTCCCTTTTTTTGGGGGATTTTTAAAGTTTGTTCTCCACCATTTTTAAATTGCCGAATTCTTAAAGCATAATTATTTTTTTTAAGAAAAAAATCTTTGGTGTCAAAATAAAAATTCCGTTGAAAAAAAGGAGTGGCCTTTTCCAAGGAAAATTTTTTAATTAACTGTTCATATTCATTTTCTGTTAAGAGTGTTTTATATTCAATTTCTAAATTTTCCATGAGCTTCATCCTTTTTTAAGGTACCTTTCTATTGTTAAAAATTTTTCCCATTTCGTCAAGGAGAAAGGGGAAGATTATGAGATTCTTCTTAGAATTATCTCTTGAAAGAAAAGGGCTTAGGGTTTATGAAAAAGGAATTTATGTTAAAATGAACAAGAAGAATTTGGAAATGGGGGATGGACTTTGGATAAAGATTGGGATACTTTTTTGGCACCTTATGATCAGGCTGTTCGTGAGCTGAAGGTAAAATTAAGGGGCATTAGAAAGCAATATCAAGAAAAAAATCTCCATACGCCCATTGAATTTGTCACAGGCCGGGTGAAACCTAAAGAAAGCATTATTACTAAAGCGAATCTTCGAGGAATTTCTGAAGAACGTTTGGAAATTGAAATGCAAGATATAGCAGGGCTTCGCATTATGTGTCAATTTGTAGAAGATATTTATGAAGTGTTAGATGTGTTGCGCAAAAGAAAAGATATGCAAGTAATTCAAGAAAGAGATTATATTACTAACCAGAAAAAAAGTGGTTACCGCTCTTATCATTTGGTGATTGAATTTCCAGTGCAATTAATTACAGGAGAGAAAAAAATCTTAGCTGAAATTCAAATTAGAACCTTAGCCATGAATTTTTGGGCAACGATTGAGCATAGTTTGAATTATAAATATCAAGGAGATTTTCCTAAAGAACTACAAGAAAGATTACAGCGTTCAGCAGAAGCTGCTTTTTTACTAGATGAAGAAATGTCAAATATCAGAGAAGAAATTCAAGAAGCCCAACATTTATTTTCTCACGGGCGAAAAGCTGATTGGCGGAACAAGGAGGATGAAGATCATTAAAATTGCGATTGTAGCCAATCAAGAAGAAAAAACCCTGGCGTTGTTACCAAAATTAAAAAAATTATTAAAGGAAAATCAATTATTAATTGATGAACATCATCCAGATATTGTGATTTCTGTAGGAGGAGACGGCACCTTACTTTCAGCCTTTCACCGTTTCTCAAACCAACTGGAAAAAGTGCATTTTATGGGAATTCATACAGGACACTTAGGTTTTTATACAGACTGGCGAGATTATGAATTAGAAGAAATGGTGGAAGCAATTAGTCATTTACAAAATGAAGAAACGATTTCTGGTATTTCATATCCTTTATTAGATGTTTTTATTGAATATGGAGATAGTGGGCGAGAAAATGCCCCTAGTCATTTTTTAGCCTTAAATGAATCAGTTATTCGGCGCATAGGAAAAACCATGGTGGCAGATGTTTTTATTGATAATGAATTATTTGAACGTTTTAGAGGAGATGGCCTTGCCTTATC
>CAMJVA010000197.1 GCA_946409145.1 uncultured Enterococcus sp.
TAGCACTCGCTAACACTGCATCAGAAGCGTCAATGCCAATAATATCTTCAATTTCTTGCCGAACTTTTTCTGGTTCAGCAGCTGGAAGATCAATTTTATTAATTACTGGGATGATTTCTAAATCATTATCTAAAGCCAAATAAACATTGGCTAAAGTTTGAGCTTCAATTCCTTGAGCAGCATCCACTACTAAAATAGCTCCCTCACAAGCTGCAAGAGATCTGGAGACTTCATAGGTAAAATCCACGTGTCCTGGAGTGTCAATTAAATGAAAAATATAACGTTTCCCATCTTTGGCATCATAGTGGAGTTCCACAGCATTTAATTTAATGGTAATGCCCCGTTCTCTTTCTAAATCCATAGAGTCTAACAATTGTTCTTGCATTTCTCTTGAAGAGACGGTATTGGTTTTTTCCAAAATTCGATCGGCTAAAGTAGATTTTCCGTGATCAATATGGGCAATAATGGAAAAATTACGAATAAGTTCTTGGCGTTTCTTTAAGTCATTAATAGTTGGATTCATCTTCTTCCCTGCTTTCTATGTTTCCTTTAGTATTATAACAAGGATGACTTCACTTTAAAAGATTTTTTGCATTTTCTAAAAAGGGGTAGAATTTTTTCCTCATTTAAAATCATGTTATACTATTTTAAAAAGATAGGAGGATAAATATGGCAGATGATTTAAAAAATCACTTAACCATTAAAAATGTAACTTTAAATGAAATTGATCAATTTAATGCTTTATTGCGTTATGTTTTCCAAATTTCTGACGCGGAGCTTTCTGATAGTGGTTACAGTAGTAAAAGAGATTTATTAAAATCAAAACAACCGATTTTAGCTTTATCAGATGTTTTTGGTTGGTTCACTAAAGACAATACCTTAGTTTCTCAAATCGCTATTTATCCTTGTGAAGTTAACATTCATGGGCGAATTTTTAAAATGGGTGGAGTAACTGGAGTTGGCACTTATCCGGAATATTCTGGTTTAGGATTAATGCGTGATTTAATTCATTTGGGACTTAAAAAAATGGTGGAAAATGAACAGTGGATTTCTTATTTATACCCTTATTCCATTCCTTATTATCGGAATAAAGGTTGGGAAATTATGAGTGATAAACTGACTTTTAAATTACGAGACACGCAACTACCAAAGCATGTCCCTCTTTCTGGAATGGTAGAAAGAAAAGACGTGTCAGATCCAGATGTCTTGTTAGTTTATGAAAAATTTGCTCGAGAAAATCATGGGGCTCTCTTACGAAATGATTTTCACTGGGAAGAATATTGGCGCTATGAAAAAGTAGAAGATCAGCAGGCTGCCGTATATTATAACGAAAAAAATCAACCAACTGGTGTTTTATTTTACTGGATTCAAGAAGATATTTTTCACGTAAAGGAAATGTTTTATTTAACTCAAGAAGCAAGAAATGGTTTATGGAATTTTATTTCAGCTCATTTTTCTATGGTTTATTGGATTAAAGGGGATATTTACAAAAACGAGCCCTTAGCTTTTTTACTCACAGATTCACAAATTAAAGAAACCATTGAGCCTTATTACATGGCCCGAATTACCCACGTGGAAAATTTTTTAAACGCTTTTCCTTTTAATGAAGCAGGAGAAGATTTATATTTTGAAATTTTTGACCCCATTGCTGAATGGAATAATGGGATTTTTTCTCTTCATTGGGATGAAAGGGGAAAAATTATTATAGGACATGAGAAAAAAGGTCACAAAATAAAATGTAATATCCAAACTTTAACGTGCTTAGGGATGAATTACCGTCGTCCGATGTATTTAAATAAAATCGAACGCTTAGAAGCTTCTCCTGGGGCGATTAATATTTTAGAAAAGATTTTCCCTGACACAGAAGCTTACTTTAGCGATTATTTCTAAAGGAGATATTATGAAAAAAAATAGCGAGAAAATTGTTTTTTCTATCGTTTTATTATTCGGTATTGCGGCATTTATAAAAAATGCTGTGTCTTATTTTGCCACTCCAAGAAGTGACACTTTTATGAAGCAAGAGTATTTAGTCTTAATGGGAGAAATGCCCCTTGGAATTTTGTTAGTTTTTGTGCCTTTAGTTTTTAAAAGATGGTTTTCTTTGAAATTACCTAAAGCCATTAACTTATACTATTGGTTTTTTATTTGGTTGTCTGTTTTTATGGGAACGGGATTTCGTTTAATTGCCAATATTTCTTTTTGGGATAAGATATTACACACTGCGAGTCCTATTTTACTAGCAGCTTTAGGCTATTCCATTATCACTACATTTCTTAGAAAAAAAGAAATCCCTTCTTTTAGTCCTTGGGTGTTTTTAATCTTTGGCTTTTGCTTTGCCGAAACCTGTGGGATTTTTTGGGAGTTTTGGGAATTTTTCTGTGATACATTTTTAGGCATGAACCTTCAACGCTTTGCAACCTTAGAAGGCGTGCCTTATGTGGGACAAAAAGCTTTACTTGATACTATGGGTGATTTAGCTACTAATACTTTTGGAGCAGTGTTAATGACTCTTTTCAGTCTCATGGCAGTTAAGAAAAATAATGATTATTTTTCTGGCTTTATTTTAAAAA
>CAMJVA010000198.1 GCA_946409145.1 uncultured Enterococcus sp.
AAATCAAAGTTCCTCCTATAAGAAAATAAATTATTGTCCACAACCAAAATGAATTAGGAAATTGGGCTTTCATAAATTGAAGAAAAGCGATAAGAAGAAATACAGGAATGAGATCTAGTAAAATTTTTTTCATTACTGAGTACCACACCTTTCATTGTTCACATATAAATTCATTGCAATTTTTTGTTGCTACCCTCCATGGAACTTTTCTTTATTTTACTACTTTCAGAGAATTTTGAAATCTATAAATAGTGGTTCGTGCAAAAATTGCACATACCACTTTTAGGATTACTCAATCGAAGCAATTATTTTCCAATTAAAAGCAAAAAAATAGACCACACTTTTCAGTGCAGTCTGTTCTAACTTCATAAATGAAATTATTTTTTCGCGTTTTCGTCTTTGAGACCGTATTTTTTGTTGAAACGGTCCACACGTCCGTCGGCTTGAGTGAATTTTTGACGACCTGTGTAGAATGGATGAGAATCGGAAGTTACTTCGACTCTGATTAATGGATAAGTGTTGCCATCTTCCCATTCAACAGTTTCTTGAGATGTTTTTGTTGAGCCTGACAAAAATTTAAAGCCAGTAGTGGAATCCATAAAGACCACTGGTTGGTAACTTGGATGGATGTTTTCTTTCATGTTTTTTCTCTCCTTTGCCCTGAGTCATTTGCTGAAACAGAGTTAATTATCTAAATACAACAAGGATATCATAGCATATTTGCTAGTTTTTTGCCAACTGTTTTTTTGAAATTAATTTACCTCAATATTCCTTATTCTTCTGGCTTATTTTACGAAAAAAAAATAAATTTTTTCTTCAGTAAAAATTATTCTTCCACCATTTTAATATCTCCACCAAGAGCTTTAATTTTTTCAATAATGTGGTCATAGCCGCGCAAGATATATTCCACATTATGAATAGTAGTGGTGCCATGAGCCATGAGGCCGGCAACAACTAAACAGGCTCCAGCTCTAAGATCAGAAGCCATCACTTCTGCCCCAGAAAGCTGAAGATTTTCATGACCACAAGTGACAATGGTGTTTCCTTCCACTGCAATATCCCCTCCCATGCGGGCAAGTTCAGGCACGTGATTAATCCGTTGTGGATAAATAGTATCAATTACTTCTGAAGTTCCTTGAGCTTTTAATAAAAGCGGGGTAATCGGTTGTTGTAAATCTGTGGCAAAACCTGGATAAGGTACGGTGCGAATAGTGACTGCTTTTAAATTTTTCGCTTCATGAACAAAGATTTCATCTTCTGAAATGTCTAATTCAACACCCATTTCTTTTAATTTTGCTAAGAAACTATCTAGATGTTCATAAATGACATTTTTTACTTTCACACCTTTTCCACAAGCAGCTGCCATGGATAAATAAGTTCCCGCTTCAATGCGGTCTGGAATCATTTGATGGTGGGTCCCGTGAAGTTTTTCCACTCCTTCAATGCGAATCATATCTGTCCCTGCTCCCCGAACTTTAGCGCCCATATTATTAAGGAGTGTGGCCACATCAATTATTTCAGGTTCTCTTGCGGCATTTTCAATAATCGTGGTGCCTTTTGCTTTCACCGCCGCTAGCATCACGTTAATCGTGGCGCCAATGGAAACCATATCCATAAAAATTTGAGCCCCGGTTAAATTTTCTCCTCTAAGGTAAATAGCCCCTTGTTCATTGGTGACTTTGGCTCCTAAAGCTTCAAAGCCTTTAATATGCAAATTAATCGGGCGTGGTCCAAGATAACATCCCCCAGGAAGTCCCACCACCCCTTCTCCAAATCTGCCTAGTAACGCTCCCATAAAATAATAAGAAGCGCGCAAGCTATTGATTTTTCCAGAAGGCATTGGAATAGAAACCATTTCTCTAGAGTCAATGGTTAAACGGTTGTCAGAAAATTCCGTTTTGACGCCCATTATCTCTAAAATTTCCATTAAGGAATGAACGTCTTGAATATCAGGAACGCCTTCTAAAGTGACAATATCTTCGGCTAAAATGGCTGCTGGAATTAAAGCTACAGCAGAATTTTTTGCTCCAGAAATCGTTACTTCACCTGTTAATGGTTGGTTTCCATTAATGATAATTTTTTTCATTGTCGTCACCTTTTATATTTCAATTAATTTTTATTGGAAAATTTTCAGTTCACTCTATTTTATCATAGCTTAAGGTATGAGCAAAATCACAGAAAAAGCTTTTTTCTTTAAAAATAGCTTTTTATTCAGTAAACTAAGCAAAAACGAGGTGACAAAGAATGCTTAAAATAAAACGCGTTTATACAGGAAAAGAAGAAACAGATGGTTATCGAGTGTTAGTGGATCGGATTTGGCCAAGGGGAATGACCAAAGAGCTAGCTCAAGTGGATCTTTGGCTAAAAGACGTGGCCCCTAGTAAAGAACTGCGTCAATTTTTTAATCATGAAAAAGAAAAATTTCCTGAATTTAAGAAAAAATATCAAGAAGAATTAAAACAAGGACCGCAAAAAGAAGCTTTAAACACCTTAAAAGAAATTATTAACACCCATGACGTAGTTACGTTAGTTTACGGGGCAAAAAATGAAACCTATAATCAAGCAGT
>CAMJVA010000199.1 GCA_946409145.1 uncultured Enterococcus sp.
CTAAAAGACCGCCGTGAATATTCGGATGCAAGGTTTTAACGCGACCGTCTAACATTTCAGGAAAATGAGTGACTTCCTCCATGGATTTTGTGAGAACATTGGCCTCATCTAATACTTTTTTGGTGCCACCTGTTGAGATAATTTCAAAATCTAAGGCTTGGAGTTCTTTAGCCAAGGCCACTAAGCCTGTTTTATCTGAAACACTAAGTAACGCTCTTTTTTTCATGAGGACTCTCCTTTAAATCAATTCTTGAAATAATTTTTTTAAAACTTGAGGATACAGTTCATGTTCTAAGTGATGAATTTTTTCTTCTAAGGTGTCTAAGGTATCTTCAGGTAAAATTTCTAAGGCTTTTTGAGCAATAATTGGTCCAGTATCAAGACCTGTATCCACATAATGAATAGTAATTCCTGTTACTTTTACTCCATAATTAAAGGCATCTTCTATTCCATGAAGTCCGGGAAAACTTGGCAAAAGTGACGGGTGAAGATTAATGATTTTATTAGGAAAAGAATGAACAATTTCTTCTCCTAAAATTCTTAAATAACCGGCTAAAACTACCACATCAATTTTTTCTTTTTTTAATAAAGCTAGTAAATCTTTTTCATAATTTTTTTTGCCCCCTTTTTCTTTTACTGAAAAAGAAAAAGAAGGAATGTGATGTTTTTCAGCTCTTTTTAAAACATAAGCGTCTTTTTGATCAGAAAAAACAAAGGCCAATTCTCCACTAAGTTCTTGATTTTCAAAAGAGGTGACAATGGCTTCAAAATTACTACCATTTCCAGAAGCTAAAATAGCAAACCTCATTTTTCCTCACCTAATTCAACACCGACCCCTTTCTCCACCGTGCCAATGTTATAAATTGTTTCTTTATTAGCCAAAATTTCTTTTATTTGGGCTACATTTTCTGGTGCCACAGCTAACACCATTCCAATGCCCATATTAAAAATACCAAACATTTCTAAATGAGAAAGTTGACCATATTTTTCAATGAGAGAAAAAATAGGTAACGAAGGCCACGTATTTAAAGTAATTTTCCCTTTTAAATTTTCTGGGAGCATGCGAGGAATATTTTCTAAAAAGCCCCCTCCTGTAATATGGGAAATACCTTTAACGAGTCCTTTTTCTACTAAAGGCAAAATAGTTTCTACATAAATTTTTGTAGGGGTAAGAAGGACTTCTCCTAAAGTTTTTCCGTCTAATTCTTTTAACTTATCTTCTAAAGAAAAATTGTGATCTTCAAAAAAAACTTGGCGGACAAGAGAAAAACCATTTGAGTGAACCCCGGAAGAAGGGAGTCCTAATAACACATCCCCTTGGACAATATTTTCTCCAGTAATAATTTGCGACTTTTCCCCAATGCCTACAGCAAAACCGGCTAAGTCGTAATCATTTTCTTGATACATTCCTGGCATTTCGGCTGTTTCTCCTCCAATTAAGGCACACTTACTTTCCACACACCCAGTAGCAATACCAGAAACAATTTGTTCAATTTTTTCAGGGATGGTTTTTCCTGTAGCAATGTAATCTAAAAAATATAAGGGAGTGGCCCCTTGAGCAATAATGTCATTAACGCACATGGCCACACAATCAATTCCTATGGTGTCGTGCTTATTGGCTTCAATGGCTAACATTAATTTTGTTCCTACACCATCTGTACCAGAAACTAACACAGGCTCTTTAAAATGAAAGCCACTTAAGTCAAAGCAGCCTCCAAAACCACCAAGGTGACCTAATACTCCTGGGCGTTCCGTTTTTTTAGCATGCTTTTTAATTCTATTTACAACCTCATAGCCAGCCTCAACATTTACTCCAGCTTTTTCATAGGCATTTCCCATTAAAAATAGCTCCTCACTTTCTTAAACTTAAAGAGATGATAAAAATTTTTTTCTAACACTGTATTCAAAGGGCTTGCACCATTTTTCTTAAACTTTCATAACTGAAGAATGATTCCTTAAAAAAAAGATACTTTTTCTTTTAAAGATTTTTCATATTGTTTTTCATAATCATATAAAGGTGTGGGATAGTCCCCATTGAAATAAGCCATGCAAAGACCAGAATAAGGTTCTGGAAATTTTAAACCAATGGCAGAAATTAAGCCTGCTTCACTTAAAAATTCTAAAGAATCGGCACCTAAACATTCCCGCATTTCTTCTAAGGTATGATTAGCGGCAATTAATTCTTTTCGCGTTTGAATATCAATGCCATAAAAGCAAGGATATTTTAAAGGAGGAGAAGCAATGCGAAGGTGCACTTCTTTAGCTCCTGCATCTTTTAACAGTTGAACTAAACGCTTTGAAGTAGTCCCTCTCACAATAGAATCGTCAACTAAAATAACTTTTTTCCCTTGAACCACTCCCCGAACAGCGGATAATTTCATTCTGACTCCTTGTTCTCTTAATTCTTGTGTCGGTTGAATAAAGGTTCTGGCAATGTATTGATTTTTTACTAATCCTTGTTCATAAGGAATGCCAGAAGCTTCAGCGTAACCACTAGCAGCTGACAAAGAAGAATTAGGAACACCGATGACCAT
>CAMJVA010000200.1 GCA_946409145.1 uncultured Enterococcus sp.
TCAGGAATTGCTCGGTTTTCCATCTATCACAGCGCTGATGGTTAATAGCCTCTACTGTTTGTGGCATTACTCCATCATCAGCGGCAACTACTAAAATAGTAATGTCAGTAATACTTGCTCCACGAGCTCTCATAGACGTAAAGGCCGCATGTCCTGGAGTATCTAAGAAAGTAATTGGTTTACCGTCAATTTCAATTTGATAAGCCCCAATATGTTGCGTAATTCCTCCAGCTTCTCCTTGAGTAACGTGAGTGTGACGAAGATTATCCAATAAAGTGGTTTTACCATGGTCAACGTGTCCCATAATGGTTACAACTGGTGGACGTTGTTCCATTTTTTCTGGATTTAAATCGTCATTTTCAAAGAATTTATCAATATCGGCAATATCTTCTTGAACTTTTTCTTGGGCCTCAATGCCATAGTCTGTGGCTAAAAGTTCAATGGTATCTTTATCTAATGGTTGGTTTTGGTTAACCATAACCCCCATCATAAAGAGTTTTTTAATAATTTCAGCCGGTTCTCTGTGGATTTTTTTTGCAATTTCAGCAACATTCATACCTTCAGTATATTCTAAGACTTCAGGTAATTCCCAGAATTTACGTGGTGGTACTGCTGGTTTATTGCTTTTTTCTTGGCGATTATTACGTTTGCCTTTTTTATTAAATTTATTCCGATTAAACCCTTGATTATTGTTACGGTTGTTGCGATTCCGATTTTTGTTTTCTTCAGGTTTATTTTGGGAATGATTATTTTGATTACTGCGACCTTGAGAAGAATTTTGACTTCCTTGGTTGCGGTTTTGAGAATGGGCTTGATTCCCTTGGTTATTGTTCCGGTTTTGGGAATGGTTCCGATTTTGGTTCCCTTGATTAGTTGATTTTTGGCTATTTTGCCCTTGAGGACGGTTTTGTCCTTGATTATTTCGTTGTTGGTTTCCTTGACCTTGAGGACGGTTTTGGGTGTTACTTTGTTTAGCTTTATTTTGTCCTTGGTTATTAGTTGTACCTTGAGTTTTACCTTGGTTTTCTTTCATTTGACTCCTTTTTTGCGGTTTATTATTTCCTGATTTTTCAGGAGAATTGGTTTGCTGGTTTTTGACAGGGGCTTTTTTTTGTGTGAAAGCCTGTTTTAGTTTTGCCTCTTCACTATCAGAGACAGAACCCATATGATTTTTTACATTCATGCCAAAACTTTGGGCTTTCTCCACTACGACCTTACTTGATTGACCCAGTTCTTTTGCAATTTCATAAATTCTCTTTTTCCCCATGCAATCACCTTCCTAACTTTCTAATATTTCTACCATCCTTTTTGTGAATCCGTCGTCTAAAAGAGCACACACAAAGCGTTTTTTTCCTAAAGCGTGAGAGAGTTCCTCTGAGGAAAAAGCTTCTTTATAGGTGACATTGTAAAAACGACATTTATCACTGATGTTTTTTTTAGTATTATCCGAAGCGTCTGAACAAACAAGGACAAGAGTTGCTTGTTTTTGCCGAATATTTTTTAAGACTGTTTGCTCTCCACTTACCAGCTTACCAGCTCTTTGGGCTAAGCCTAAAAGATTTAATCCTTTATTCACTTCCCTAAAAGTTCCTTTCGAGCTTTTTTATGATCCACATAGTTGTAAAGTTCTTCGTAAAATTGATCATCAATGGTTGCATCTAAAATTTTATTTAAACTTTTTTTCTCCCAAGCTTTTTTAACCAGTTCAGGTTCCATAGCCACATATGCTCCGCGACCATTTTTTTTGCCAGTGGGATCAATGACAACTTGACCATTTTCATCTTTCACAATGCGCACAAGTTCTTTTTTGGGAAACATTTCACCAGAAATAATATCTTTTCTCATTGGAATTTTTCTTTGTTTCATTTTGTAACCTCCCAAAAATTTATGCTTCAGTATTTTCTGTTGGAAGATCTTCAACTGTAACGTTTGTTTCACTATCTGTTGTTTCAAGTGGATTTTCCGTTACTAATTCTTCCACCACTTCTTTGCTTTCTGCTGCTTCATTTTCTTTTTGTTGCACATAAAAGTCGGCCATTTCAGATTCAGGTTTAATGTCAATTTTATGAGCTGTTAATTTTGCCGCTAAACGTGCATTTTGTCCTTTTTTCCCAATGGCTAAAGAAAGTTGGTAATCAGGAACGACCACCGTACAAATTTTAGGATTTTCTGAATCAAAAATAACGTCTAATACTTGAGCTGGGTTTAAAGCATTGGTGATGAATTTTGCAGGGTCTTCACTGTATTCCACAATGTCCATGTTTTCCCCTTTTAATTCATTTACAATTGCTTGGACTCGTTGGCCTTTTGGTCCCACACACGTTCCTACTGGATCCACATTAGGATCAAGAGAACGCACAGCAACTTTGGCTCTATCTCCTGCTTCTCTAGCAATAGACATAATTTCTACTGTTCCGTCATAAACTTCTGGAACTTCTTGTTCAAACAAACGACGCAATAAATCAGGGTGAGAACGACTCACGAAAACTTGTGGTCCTTTTGAAGTGTTTTCAACTTTTGATA
>CAMJVA010000201.1 GCA_946409145.1 uncultured Enterococcus sp.
TCTAGAGATGGAATTTTTTCTTCATTATTATTAGATTCCTCTGTAGAAGAATCTGATGTTGTGTCAGATGAGGGCTGCGTTATTTCTTCAGAGCTATCCATTGTTTCATCTGAAATGTCAGAAGAACTACCTGGTGTTTCAGATGGGGTAATTACCTCTTCTGGTAAAGTTGTTTCTGTGCTACTTTCTAACAGTGAATTGTCTAGGGATGTAGTAGAACTAGTTGTATGTGTCATTGCTTCAGAATTATTTTGCTGATTCTGAGTTGCTGAAACAACCGGCATTGCTAGCTGTAAAGAAAGGACGCTCAGCCCTAAAAGAGCGCTTAACTTTTTATTCATAAAAACCTCCTCCAATCTTTGTTACTATAATTATAACAAAGGTTTTTAAACATGGGAATTAGATACAAATAAAAATTGGAAAGTACTTTCAAATAACGTAAAATTAAAGATTTTTATAGGAAAGTTTTTTTTTTTGAACATTTCATGTATAATGGTTGAAGCTATGTGGACAAAGGAGACATGATCTTGGTGAAAAATGAACAGCCGGATAAAAAGGATAAGGCGCAAAACTTTGAGGAAACTAAAGAAGAAAGTTTAACAGAAAAAGTCATGCGTTCCTTAAAAGAAGGGGACGCCAAGGTTAAGAAAAACCCAGATTCAACCACTTCAAATAGAAAAATTATTGTGGCAAAAACAGATGCGACTCGGTTTTCAAAACGAATTGAAGAAAAAATTAAAGCCCAAGAAAAAGCGGCAACAGAGTCACCTAAATTAAAAGACGGCTATCCCCACACTACTCGTCATAAAAAAGCAGCAGGGACAAAAAAGACCTCTGAAAAAGTGGCTACTGAAAAAGCTTTAATTGAAAAAACAACAGAAACACCAAAAATAAAATCTGAAGAAAATAGTTCTTCTCATAGGAGAAGTCAAAAAAATAACCAAATTTCTGCCACTTCTCGGAAGAATTTTTCTCAAAGATTGAAAGAATTAGCGAAGGAGACAGAAATTATGTCTAAAAGTCAGCGACGAAAACAAGAAAAAGAAAAAGAAAATTCCTTAGTAAAGAAAATAGTGGGGATTTTAGTTCTTGTTTTTGTATTAGTTTTAATTATTGGAGGAATTTCTTTTTGGAATTTTTGGCAAAGTGGTCAAAAACCTTTAGATACGAAAGACTCAACGACTGAATTAGTGGAAATTCCTTTAGGGTCATCTAATAAACAAATTGGTACTATCTTAGAAGAAAGTAACATTATTAAATCAGCGGTAGTCTTCAATTATTATATGAAGCTAAATAATCAAAGCGGTTTTCAAGCTGGATTTTATGATTTGGCCCCTAATATGACTTTAGATGAAATTGCCAAAACCTTAAAAGAAGGGAACACGAATCAAAAAACATTACTCGTTCCTGAAGGCTATACAATTGAGCAAATTGCTGCTGATGTAGAAAAAAATACTCCTTATACTAAAGAAGAATTTTTAAAAGCGATTAATGATCAAGATTTCTTCAATCAATTATTAGAAAAATTCCCTGAATTATTACAAAGTGCAGCAGATGCTACAGATACTCGCTACAAGTTAGAAGGGTATTTATTCCCCGCTACTTATACTTTGACCCCAGGAGCTAAAGTAGAAGGACTCATTACGCAAATGGTGCAAAAAACGCAAGATGTGTTATCTCCTTACTATCAAGAAATTGCTAATAAACAAATGACCGTGCAACAAGTCTTAACCTTAGCTTCCTTAGTGGAAAAAGAAGGGGTAAAAGACGATGACAGAAGAAATATTGCTCAAGTCTTTTACAATCGGATTAATCAAGGGATGCCACTACAATCAGATATTTCTATTTTATATGCGATTAATGAGCATAAAGAATTAGTTACTATTGAAGACACTAAAGTAGATTCTCCTTACAACTTATATGTTAACCAAGGTTACGGTCCTGGACCATTTGATTCTCCTTCAGAAAATGCTATTAAAGCTGTTTTATATCCACAAAGTAACGATTACTATTACTTTGTCGCAGATGTAAGTACTGGTCAAGTTTACTTTGCTAGAACCTTTGATGAACATGAACAATTAGTTGCACAATATGTGAATAAGTAGCATGTAGGTAAAAAAGTTTTGAGACCTTCTCAAAGCTTTTTTACGTCTTAAATTTAGTAAGTAAGTGATCAGTTAAAAAGGTTTTTTCTGGGATTTTTTCTTAAAAAGTAATATATTAAAAATGTTATTTACTTTTTAAATAAAGTTTGCTATGGTACTGTAAGTATCATTCACAATAAATAAATGAAAATATAATGATAAAAGGAGTTTTTTGTTATGGCAGATAAAGTCTATCCCATGACTGCTGAAGGCAAGAAAAAATTAGAAGAAGAACTAGAATATTTAAAAACCGTTCGTCGGGGAGAAATTGTTGAACGAATTAAAATCGCTAGAGGATTTGGGGATCTTTCTGAAAACTCAGAATATGAATCTGCAAAAGATGAACAAGCTTTCGTTGAAGGAAGAATTTCGACTTTAG